>NZ_BAAAXV010000012.1:600000-777570 GCF_039535785.1 Nonomuraea helvata | reverse complement strand
CCCGCCGAGGGCGGACCAGGACAACGACAGGACATCGGCCGGACATATGTCAGGGCACCCAGAGTTTGTGGATTTCTGCCGTGCCCGTTCCTCGGCCCGCACAGCGCTAGCATCGGATCCCGTGATCGTATGGCTCAACGGCACCCATGGGGCAGGCAAGACGACGACCAGTGCGCTCGTGCAGCCGCTGATTCCGGATTCACGGGTGTTCGACGCCGAGAAGGTCGGCGAGACACTCATGGACATCACGCCAAGGCTGCCCTCGATGGGCAATTTCCAGCACTGGCCGCCGTGGCGGCCGCTCGTGGTCGAGACCGCCCGCCGCGTGCTCGACTACATCGGCGGCACTCTGGTGATCCCTATGACGGTCCTGGTCGAGCAGTACTGGCGCGAGATCAGCACGGGCCTCGCCCACCATGCCATCCCGGTGAGGCACTTCGTCCTCCACGCTGACCAGGACACCCTGCGCGAGCGCATCGAGGGGGACACTGTTCTTGGCCCCTCCTCGTTCCGCCTCGAGTACCTCGAGCCCTACGCCGAGGCGGCCCGCACGTGGCTGCACGGCGAGGCCGAGGTCGTCGACACCACGCACCTCACGCCCGCCGAGGTCGCCCTGCAGATCGCGGAGGCCGTCAAGAGCTGAGGTCCGCACGCATCCAGGGGCCCAGCTCAGCCCAGCACCACGGTGTCATCTGCGGGCGGGCAACCCGAATGCCGAGTGACGGGATCGTGACCCCTTATCCTGGAAGGGAGCCGCCGTGCGCGCGGACATCACGCTCGCCACCCCCGTACGCCGCACCGCCCGGTTCTCCAGCTTCAGGGCATGTTCGACGTGCCGCTGGAGGAGAAGCTAACGAATTCCGGGTCGGCCGTGCTCCCGGTGGAGGAGCGGCGGTGGAATGCCGGTCTGTTCGTGGGCCCGTCCGGCGCTGGGAAGACGACACTCGCCCGCACCCTCAGCCGCGCCGCTCGGGACGCCACTGGCAAAGGGTGCGTGACCTGATTGACGAGCGGCGCCTCCTTGAAGCCCGGCGCCTGCTGGGAGGTGCCCGGTGGGAGGCCCGTGGTGGCGCAGAGCCTGGAGGTGGCGCCGTTCGCCAAGCTCTGCTGTTCTTCGGACGTGTGGGGTCCGGCCGAGCTGCACCATCTCGGCGCGACGCCGTGGCTCCGGGCGCTGGCGCGGGTCCTGGGCGAGTTCGTGGCCGACGGGGAATGGTCGGCGGGCCAGGCGGCGCGGGTGGCGGCCATGGTGGGCGCGGGGAACGCCCGCCGCGTCTACGACCTGACCGCCCCACAGGCCCTGACGCCGTCCCGCTCCAGGGGCCGGGGGCGGTCCCACGGTCTCACTCCTTGATCGACAACCGCTGGACGTCGGCGTCCTCAAGCTTGACTGGGTTGTCCGGCATCGCCGAATACGTGCCCGCCGAGGTGACGACGTACTTCGCCTGCTCCGGGTTGAGGAGCGAGGCCGGCGAGTCGGGATAGGTCTCCAGGAACAGCATGTACGTGACGCCCGTCTTCAACGGCGTCGCGTCCGCCTCCTCGTACGTCACGCCGTCCAGCGTGCCGCCGAGCTCCTTCACCTGGATGACCTGCCCGACCCGGGCCAGCCCCTTGCGCACCTTGACCACCTCGACGGAACTGACCGTCATGACCGTGGGCGGCCCGGCGGGCGGAGCCTCCGCGTCGGGCGTGGCCCCGGCGTTCGGATTCAGCTGCGGATCGGTCTCGGTGCCGTCGTCCGCCGGTTCGACCTCCGTCATGACCCGTTTGGTCCCGGTCAGCCGGCCCTCGATCACCAGCTTCGCCCCGGCGAACAGCGCGTCGGCGCTGTCGTACGCCGGATAGTCGGCCGCGTAGATGACGTTCTTCTCCTCCGCCGCGCAGGCGGACAGCAACAGCACAGCCAGGGCGGCCACCCCGAGCCGCCGCATTCGAGCCTTCATCGACTTCGACTCCCGTTCTCCTCGTGAATGTCGTCGGGCGGGGCCGGTCAGTAATAGGCGTTGACGTCCGAGACGTCATGCGACTGCGGTTTGGTCATCGTGTCGCGATTTCTGCTGCTGTTCATGATGGAGGTGGTGCTGTTGTGCGCGAGATTGAGCGCGTGCCCCAATTCGTGCACGAAGACGCCGGTCACGTAGTTGGAGAAATTGCTCGCGTCCCGGTTGATGGTGCGGCTGTTCAGCTTGATGTACAGGCAGCTGTCGCCGCATCGGGTGTAGTGCCCGTACCAGGTGTTCCGGTACGACTTCACGGTGATCGTCGAGCCGGAGTTCCGGTTCTTGTAGATGTCGGCGGGGGAGGACGTGGCGTTCCAGTTGGCCAGCGCCTTGTTCATCGGCTTCTGCCACGTGTCGTTGTAGTTGTAGGGGTAGATGCCGATGCGGGCGATGAGCTGGCCCGTCCCGTTCCAGTGTGCGGACGCGGGGGTCGCGCTGATGCTCACGCAGACGATGCCGGCGAGAGTCGCGGCCAGCAGTCGCGAGGCTTTTCTTTTCGCGTTCCGGGCGCGGAGGTCTGACAATGCCACGATCCACTTCGATTCTTCTCGGGCAGGGCGGAACAGCGTGACGGGTGGAGGAATTGCGCGGTCACCGGTCGCGCCCGGACGGGCGGCCGGCGCGGTTTCGCCGAGGCGTTCTTACTATGGGCGGTTCACGTCGGCGGAAACCGTTTGCACGCTGTGACGGTACTCGACGCGCAGTTATACGCACAAGATCAACGCAGAGTTCCGGAGACCATCGTCTCCGTCATATCGGCCGGTCCTCCCAGGTGCGCGGAAACTGCCCGGACATCGACCCTGAAAAATCGCTGTGACCCCCGCGGCCCGCGGCGTTCGGCCGCGGGATCCGGGGGCCTGAGGGCATGGAGGGCCGGAGCGTCAGAGGAAGCTGACGTTCTGGGCCAGGGTGAGCCGGTCGGAGTGGTTCACGGTGGCGGTCGAGCGCCGCATGTAGGCGCGCCACGCGTCCGAGCAACGCGAACACGTCCGTTTCAGCAGCCGGCAGTCTCGCGAGTGTAGGCGCCAATGTCGCCGTTGCCGAGCCAGAGCCCGTCCCAGAGATGCGCGGCCAGCTGCCGGAGTCCCCACCGGCTTCGACGAAGGCGGTCATCATGTTGTGGCCACGGGCTGGTATACGTCAGGGACGGGGCACCGTTGCCGAGAAAGCCGAACGTGGTCGTGCCGGAGGCCGGGATCGAGGCGTTGTACGAGGTGTTCGACACCGTCACCGCGGAACTGTTGCCGCTCAGGGTGCCGTTCCACAGTTGGGAGATCGACTGACCGCTGCTCAGCGTCCATCTGACGGTCCACCCGTTGACCGCCGAGTGCCTGCCTTCACTGTGACCTCGCCCTGGTAGCCGCCCGACCACGAGTTCACCGTGCGGTAGTTCGCGGTGCAGGCGCCTGTGGGCTGGGGTGATGGGCTGCTGGAGGGCGAGGGTGACGGGCTGGGTGACGGCGACGGCGTGTACGGGCACTTGTTGCGGTACATGGAGATGCCGGTGGGATCCATTCTTCCCCAGCGGAGCACTCGAGCTGCGCCCGGAGCAACGGGCGGCCGACGGCGTGCAACTTCTCCGAGATGGTCATGGCTGGGAGGTTAGTGTCGAAGCATGACTGTGACGATCGCCGAGGAACTCCTCCTGCTCACCTACAACGACGAGAAGGGCACGCAGCTCGTCTCCGGGACTCAGCTCGACCCGGCCCTCGCTGGCGCGCTCCTCGCCGAGCTGGCGGTCAACGGTCGGCTGGAGCTGTCGGACAAGAAGGTGACGGTCAAGGACCCGTCCCCGCTCGGCGACTCCGAGCTGGACGCCACGCTGACCCGCATCGCCGAGGAGGGCAAGGAGCGCAAGCCCGCCTGGTGGGTCCAGCGGCTGCAGTCGGCCAAGCTGCGCAAGCGCCTGCTCACGAGGCTGGCGGAGTCGGGCGTGCTGACCGAGCAGCGCGGCAAGGTGCTGGGCATCTTCCCAACCACGCGCTGGCCCGAGGCCAACCCGGACGTGGAGGCCGCGGTCAGGGACCGGGTGATCAGCGCGCTGGCGGGCGCCGACCCCGACGCCCGCACGGCCGTCCTGATCGCCATCGCGCACGCGGCCAAGCTCGACCGCAAGGCCTTCCCCGAGGCGAACAAGCAGCGCGTCAAGGAGATCGCGGAGGGCGCCTGGACGGCCGACGCGGTCGCTCAGACCATCGCCGCCATCAACGCGGTCATGATCACGACGATCACCGCGGCGACCGTCGCCGCGACGACCACCGCCACGGGCTGAGCCGCTCTGGTTACCGGTGTCGATGACGTCCTTCGGCACCGGCGTGTCCGCCTTCAGAGCGTTGAAGCGGGCCAGCGGCCATCTGCCGGATTCCCATGTTCGTGCCCAACGCGAACGCCGCGAGCGTTGAACGCCCGCCCGGTCAGCCGCCGGGCTTGGTGAACTCCAGGCCGTCGAACCGGAACACCGTGACGCGGCCGGGGTGGTCGCCGACCGCCAGCAGCTGGCCATCGGCGGAGAACTCAACCGTGCGGTAATAGAGTGATGGCTCGCCGGGTACGACGAAGCGCGGCTCCAGCGGCTGTCCGGTCGCGACGTCATAAACGATGACCGGACCTTGGATGCGGGCGCCAGCGAGCCGGGTGCCATTGGGTGACAGCGCGACGTCAGCCAACCTGTCTTCGATCGTCCAGCACACGGCACCGGATTCCACCGAGATACCGCAGCATCCCAACGTCTCATCGCTCGCAACAAGAAGCTGCTCGGTCCGGTCGAACATCAGCTTGCCGAGCCCACGGGCATTATCGGCTCTCGTCGGGAAGGGGTACGGGGCACCGAGCACTCGTCGGCCGGTGTCGACATCCCAAATCTCGAGGTCGTACTCCGTATCGCGGTTGTCCGGGTGGTGGATGAGGCCGACGAGCCGGCCCGACGGAGACAGGGCGGCGGTGCCGGTCTGCGAGCGCTCGCCCGCCGGAAGATCGAGGCACGAATGGCCATCCGGGCCCAGCACGCGCAACGTGCGATCGTCGGCCACCAGCATCCGGCCGGCGACGGCGTCCCGCCCCAAGCGGGTGTGGGGCAGGCGCTGAACGTGACCGGTGGCGAGTGCCACCGTGTGGCTCGTGTCCTCCCGGCTGCTTGTGTTCCGGACGGTGAACGTCAGGTGTGATCCGTCCGGTTCGAATGCCATGTCATGGACCGCTGAGTTCCGCGACGCATCGGCGTACACCACCCGGCGGGCGCCGGTCCGTAAGTCGACGGTCTGCACCTCGGAGTCGAGCCGCAGCCTGACCCGGTCAGGAATGCCGCGGGCGACCGCGAGGGTGCCGCCGTCCGGGTGCAGGGCGAACGCGACGATCCCGTTGGTAGCCGGCGTCGCGCACTGGACGAGGACGTCGCCCGGCTCGGTCGCGGCGACGTCGCGCAGCACGGCGTACCCGTCACGCATCTTCTCGGTGACGATCTTCTCCAGGGCCTCGCGTGCCGCGCGCCCGCTGCCGAACGACTTCATGCGCTCCTGAGGCTTCCCGGCACCGGTCCACCAGCTTCGGTGCAGCTCGACCCCGTCGGCCCGGAGCTCCAGATATTTGGGCTTCGAGGTGCCGGGATGGGTCAGGAGAATCCGCTCACGATTCATACGGGGCAGCGTAGAGATCTCCACCGTCAGAAATCATCAGCGCGTACGGCGGGGCCAGCAACGCCACCAGCCCGCACCTGCGGGTCGAATCGGCCTTCCGAGGGCCACATCACGAATGCCGGTCGCAGCAGCCGGGCGGTGCCGGCCTCCCAGTAGAGGCCCTCCAGCACGAAGTCCTCCCGAACCTGGCCCCGGCGGCGGGCCTCGGAGTCCGGCACCGTCAGCCGCTTGGTCCACGCCGGGATCCCCGGCGGCTCGCGGCACCAGCTCAGGCCCACCAGGTCGAGGGCGTCGCGGCGATGTAACCGAGCGACTCATACAGTGGCCTGCCCAGCTTCGATGCGGTGAGGGTGAGCGGTAGATCCGCGAGGTGGGCCAGGGAGGCGAGCATGACGGCCCGCCCCACGCCACGCGAGCGGAACGCCGGCGACGTCGCGACCCAGTAATGGCTGCCGACACCGTCGTCCACGACGCTGACGCACGCTCCCGCGGCCACGCCGTCGTGGGATGCGACGAACACCTCCACGCCCGGCTGCTCGATCAGCGTCGTCGGGAACAGCTCGCCGGGGCGGTAGGGCTCGAATCCGGCCAGCTCGAAGCCCTCGATCACGATCTGTTCGGCCGCCTGGAGGTCCTCGAGCCGCCGTACCCGGATCACCTCCAGCGATGGCTCGGCGACGGGCCCGGGCGGGCGCAGCATCACCGGCATCTGCCAGCTGCGCAGGCCCAGGTGGCTCAGGTCGGTCGAGCTGAACGGATCCTCGGCATTCACCGGGCCCGCGGCCAGGCGGGCCAGCTCGCTCAACTCAGCCAGTTCGCCCGGATCGAGGGCGGGCTCCTGGATCAAGATCCGCAGCCCTGCCCGCTCGTCGCCGCCGATCGCGACGAATCCGCGGCGCCGGATCACCTCATGCCCCCGGCATCGCCCGGTCGCGATCCAAAAAGCGGCGGAGTTGCGGGCCTGACGCATCGGCACCTCGGCCAAGGGCAAGGAGGTGGGCTGGTCAGTCGAGGTGGATCCCATGGTCATAGCGCCGAGGGTAGTGCGTGCAATTGACCCAGCACACGGGCCAATTCCACGCGAACTGACTGGGTCATCTTCAGGCCAGGTCGCAGCCACACCCCGACGTGCACCGTGCGCTGGGGCAGCGTGACGCTCGCCGGTGGCGATGCCTTCGAAGGTGAGCCGGTCCAGCGCGGCGATGGCGTCCGGCACCGGGCGGGGGTCATCGGCTCGCCGTAGCGGTGGGCTCGGCGAACCTCGTGGATGCTTTCCAGGCGGCATCCGTGTTCCGCGCAGCTGAGCATGAGGGGGAGCGCGGCGAGCAGGACGATACCGCGGCCGGGGTCGACCGAGCAGGCGATCCGCCCGTACCCGGGCCAGCCGCTCGGCGGCCGGCAGCCGGGCCACCAGGCCCGCCCACGTCGCCATCGGCGTGCCGCGTCCTCAGGGCACGTCCCCAGGGCTGTCCCAGCCGGAGACGAACCAGCGGGCCTCGCCGGTGGCGGGGTCGTACGACCGCCGTCTGATCGTGCCGATGTCGCCGCCGTAGACGTGGATCCCGACGGTGGGTTCGCTGCCGACGGCTGCGACGGCATGGACATCATCGTCAGTGGTGCAGCAGACGGTCACCTGCCCCGGCGCCCATCGCGTTTCGCCGGCCGGTGTCAGTGGCGCGCTCGCGGTGGACGTCGTCGGCTTGAGGTAGCGGAGCTCGTGTTCGACTCCCGCGTAGATGCCGGCGACGCCCCACGTCTCGTGCGAATGCACGTTGGTCCGCTGACCCACGTCCCAGACCACGGATGCCATCGACCAGCTGCCGTCGGGAGCGATGTAGAGCGGATACGTCAGGTGACGCGCGGACGATGATCGCGTGACCTCCGGCGGAAGCCGGTAACCGCCGGCCAGCAGAGCGGACAGCCGCTCGGCGATCCGCGCCGTGATCTCGTGCTCGTCGCCGGTGCTGCGCACCACGAGTCCCACGTCGTCGATGAAGGCCCGCAGACGATCAGGCTCCATGATGCTCCTTCAGCGCGGCGCCCCAGGCCATGACGTGGTCCGGCAGGGTAATGGGGTTGTGTCCGGGCCGGGCGCTGTCGACGATGATCGCTGTGTCGATCATGACGCGGCACCCGGCAGAATCCGGTACTTGAGGTGGGTGACGCCGGGCGCCTCGACCGCCCGGATCTGCTCGAGTCGTACATCCGCGTCCCCGAGGTCGTCGAGGAGGCGGGAACCGCCACCGAGCAACACCGGAACGACGTGCAGCTCGAGCTCGTCCAGCAGCCCCGCCGCCAGGTACTGCCGAGCGATGTGGCCGCCGCCCCACAGCATGACGTCCTTGTTGCCGGCGGCCTTCTTCGCCTGCTCGAGCGCGGACTCGATGCCGTCGGTGACGAAGTGGTACGTGGTCCCTCCCTCCATCTGCACCGGATCACGCGCGTGATGGGTGAGGACGAACACGGGGTAGTGGAAGGGCGGGTTCTCACCCCACCAGCCCGTCCACCGCTCCTCGCCCCAGGCGCCGCCGCCGATGGGGCCGAACATGTTCCTGCCCATCACCCCGGCGCCGATGTTGTCGATCGACTCCTCGAACACCCGTGTGCTCTCGGTCACCTCGCCGCCCTCCTCGCCGTGGGCTCGGCGAAAGGCTGCCAGCCGAACCACCCAGTCGTGGAGCCGATCGCCACCTTCGCCGAGCGGGTTCTCCTCGCTCTGGTTCGGGCCGGCGACGAACCCGTCCAGCGAGATCGAGATGTGACACCTGAGCTTGCTCATCATGCTCCTCGGTCGGCTCGGCGCCGCCGTCCGGCGCCCTCACCAGTGAGCATGGCCGGATCGATAGATGACGTCTAATGCCAATACATCGACATTCACATTGATATCTTCTATCTATGCTGAACCTGATCCATCTCAGGGTTCTGGCCGCGGTGGCACGTCACGGGTCCGTGACCGAGGCAGCCAGAGAGCTGCACTACACGCAGCCGTCGGTGAGTCATCACCTGTCTCGCCTGGAAGCGGCCACCGGCGTGAAGCTCGTCCAGCGGGTGGGCCGTGGGATCCGGTTGACCCCTGAAGGGCGACTGCTGGCCAACCGGGCCACCGAGATCGTGGGACGGGTCGACGCGGCGACCAACGAGCTGGCAGCGCAGATCGGTCTGCGGGCGGGGCGGGTCCGCCTGGCCGCCAACGCGTCGACGCTGAGCACGATCGTGCCGAAGGCGGCCGCCGCCTTGGACCAGGCGCATCCGGGACTCGAGCTGATCCTGATCGAGCGTCACCCGGTCGAAGCGCTGCAGATGCTGCGGGGCGGCGAGATCGACGTCGCACTCATCTTCCGGTACGCCGGCGCCCCGGTCGAGGAAGAGGACGGGGGATTCCGCCTCGTCCACGTCGGCGACGACCCGATCTATCTCATAAGCGGGCGACCCGACGACAGCATCGCGAACCATCGTCACTCCGCATGGATCGGCGGCTGCGAACGCTGCCAGAACGAGCTGATCACGCTGTGCCGGCACGAAGGCTTCGTTCCACGCATCGCATCACTCAGCGACGACATGGTCGTCGTGCAAGCCCTCGTCGCCGCAGGCAAAGGCGTCGCCACCCTGCCCGGCCTCGCGCTGCAAGCCCACCGCCGACCCGACATTCACGCCACCGAACTCACCGGCTTCACCCGCCGGCTCTACGCCGCCACCTACGGCGATCCACCCGACCCGCCCGCCAGCATCGCGCTGGTCCAAGCCATCCAGGACTCCGCCCGGTAGAAAAGCCAGTCCGGCGCATGCGCGCCCGCCGAAGCGACATCCACCGCGCCGCCACGGCGCGCCCCCTACGTCGGCCCTGACGGCCCGGATCTCGGTCGTCCGGCCGGGACTCGCCTCCACCTCGTAGCTGAGCGCCTGCCCGCGGCGGCCCAGCGGATCGGCCACCTCGCCGTCGGCCCGCATGCCCGGCAGGGTCGCGAGCAGCCGGTACGCCCCCGCCCGAACATCGGGGGAGACGGCCAGGCCGCGGAGGATCTGCATACAGGCCTCGCGCAGCCGCGGCTGGAGGTCAGCCGATCCGGACACCGCCCGGATGCGCCCTTCCAGATAGGCGCGCAGCTTGTCGGGCCCGCTGGGAATCTTGCCGAGGTCCGCCCAGGTCATCGGCTTCATCAGCAGCATGCCCCCCGAGCCCTGCCACGCGCCCGTCAGCCGGACGGACTCCGGCTTGGCCGGGGTGGCCCGCACCTTCTCGTTCGAGGTGGCGTTCAGACCGGCGGTGTCCGTCGCGTACTGCCAACTGGACGGTGAGCCCGCCGCCTGCCAGGCGGCCTCGTCCTCCGGAGTCGCGGGTGCGGCGCCGAGGTCACGGCTGATCCGCCAGCCCTGGTCGTCCGGGCGCCGTGCCAGCCACCGCTCCTCCGACAGACTGCGCTGGAGAACGTAGGCGCGGCCGGGTTCGATCATCATCGACCTGGTGAGCTGTCTGATCCGCCAGTAGTCCCCCTCCGCGGGCGCGGTGGCGATCGCGTCGGCCGCGGCGAGCAGGATCTGGCGGGCGGTAGGGCGGGGGATCGCGCTCTGGGAGGTTCCGGGGTGCGGTGCCTCCGGGGGAACGACGGTGGTCACGACGAGCAGGGCCCCCGCGGCCAGCGCCCCTCCGGCGAGAGCGACGGCCAGCCGGCCACGCCGGGGATGCCGGGGATGCCGGCGGGCGGGCACGGGCGTGGTCACATGTGCCGCGTCGTCGCGGCGGGAGACGGCCTGGAACGGCTCGGCATGCCGTCCGGCAGGTGGTGCGGCCCGGTGGGGCGGCTGGGCGGGTTGTCCGCCATCGTGGCGGCCGGCTGTTCGGGGTGGTCCGCTGTGCCCTGCTCCGTATGTCGACGTGTCAACGCGTCCAGATGACGTGGTGTGCCGATGAGCGCAGCACCCGATTCAGGAGCGTTTGCCGGTCCCGTTCGTAGTGCTCGCCGTTCCACATGTTTGCATACTGGAAACGGCAGTTCGCCCGTGATCTGGGAAGGTGGCGTTCGTGAGGAACGGGTCCGTGCAGCGGCCTGTACGTGTCGCAGTCATCGGAGTGGGCATCCTCGGAGCCGGCGTGGGCTGGAACCTGTCCCGGCACGGCGCCGAGGTGGTCTTCATCGACGCAGGCCAGCCGGGCGAAGGCGTCACCAACTGGTCTTTCTCGTGGGTCAATGCCAGCAACAAGACCGCGCGCAAGTCCTACTTCGACCTGAACGTCGCGGGCATGGCGGCGTACCGTGAGCTTGCCAGGACCGTCGGGCCGGACTCATGGTGGTACCCCAGCGGCCACCTGCGCTGGACGGACGATCCCGCAGCGGAGGCGAAGCTCCTGGAAACAGTCGAGCTGCTGGCCCGTTGGGACTACCGGGTCGAGGTGTGCACGGGGGCCGAGGTGCGCCGCCGCCTCGAACCTGCTCTGGCGATGCCCGGCGAAACCCCAGTCGTGTTCTACCCCGACGAAGCCTGGGTGCACGGACGTCATCTCGTCGGCCGCCTGGTCGGCCAGGCCGTCGCATCCGGCGCCGAACACCGGTCCGGCACCGCGGTCTGTGACATCGGCACCGGTGCCGACGGGAGCATCCGGACAGTTGCCTTATCCGATGGGAGCCGCCTCGACGTCGACATCGTCGTGAACGCAGCAGGCCCCAGCGCCGCCCACGTCGCCGAGCTCGTCGCACGGCACTTGCCGATGCGCCGGGAGCCCGGCGTCGTCACCCGGATCAGCTGTGCTCAGGTCCCGATTCGCCGGGCCATGCACGCGCCTCATATCGAGATCCGTCCTGACGGAGACGCTTCGATGGTCCTCCACAGCCGAGAGGTCGACGCGCTCATCGACACGGGCGAAGATCCGGCGGAGCTCGGACGGCGGCTCCACGAATCGGCGCGGCACGTCGTTCCCGAGCTCGGCGACTCCCGCATCGTAGAGACACGGGTAGCCAACCGGCCCATCCCAGCCGACGGATACCCCTCGGTGGGAGCGGTGCCGTCTGTGCCGGGCTACTACGAGGCCGTTTCCCACAGTGGCATCACACTCGGGCCGGTAATCGGCCGGCTGCTCGCTGCGGAGATCCTCAGCGGGAAGCGAGATGAGATGCTTGCGGACTTCCGCCCGGAGCGGTTCCCCCTGTGACGGCCCGAGCGAGCGCCGGCAGCCGCAGCGGGATTGCGGACAGTCAGGGACCTATCCCTGGTGATAATCGCTGAGATCGCGCAGGCGCCGGATCGGTGAGGCCAGCAGGACCAACGGGATGCAGGCGGCCGCGACGACAAAAGCCATCAGGGTGACCCGGCTGCTGACGATTCCGGCGATCACCCCGGCGATCAAGCCGCCGATCGGGATCGCGCCCCAGGAGACGAAGCGGACCGTGGCCATCACCCGGGGCAGCAGTTCGGGCGGGCTCGCCATCTGCCGGTAGGTGCGGGTCACCACGCTGAGCACCACCACACCGACGGAGAAAACCACGTTGCCGGCGGCGAAGGCGACAAAGGCCTGCCAGCCGGCGCCGAGAGGAATGACAAGCGCCCCCGCGAGCGAGACGAATCCGGCGACGATCAGGGCCCGGGCGGTCCCGAACCTGGCCGTGATCCGGTTCGTCAACGCGGCGCCGAGCAGCGTACCGACCCCGTCCGCCGCCAACAGCAGGCCGACGAGGCCGGGTGCGGCGTGCAACTCGCGTACGAGGTACAGCGCGTAGAGCGCGTGCTGTGCCCCGCAGACCGTGTTCGCCGCGGTGGCGGCCCACATGCACGGGCCCATCACCGGGTGGTGCACGACGTAACGCCAGCCTTCGCGGATCATCGCCCGCACCGGCGGCCAGCGGTCAGGGGCCTCGGCGCGGCGTTCGGGCAGGGTCCGCAGCAGCAGAGCTGAGACCAGATAGCTGACCGCGTCGATGAGGAGGGTGGGCACCGCCCCGAGCACCTGGACGATGAGACCGCCGACGGACGGTCCGCCGAGCTGAGTCGTGGCCTGGGTGCCGGAGGTCAGGCTGTTGCGGGACTGCAACTGCTCCTTGCTCACGATCGAGGGCAGGAAGGTCGAGTTGGCCACGTCGAAGATGACGTTCGCGAAGCTGATCACGAGTGCCACGATCACCAGCTGGGCGACCGTCAGACAGTCCAGCCACCATGCCAGCGGGATCGAGATGACCGCCGCCGCGCGAGCCAGGTCAGCGGCGATTTGCACCCTTCGCATGGGTAGTCGCTGCACCATCACGCCGGCGGGCAGGCCGATCACGATCCAGGCGACGTAACTGGCGGCGACGATCATGCCCATCTCGAACGCGGAGGCATTGACCACCGTCAACGCCGTCAGCGGCAGCGCCACTGCGCCCACCGCTGAGCCGACCGCGCTGATGGTGCCGGCCGTCCACCACCGCCAGAAGACGCTCGTACCACGTGCACTGTCGACTGTCATCATCGCGCTCCCAGTGAGTTTCAGAATGGAACGCACTATACTCGACATGTGAAACGAGCTGATCTACCGGACGCCGACTGCGGGATCGCGCAAGCGCTTGGAGTGATCGGCGACTGGTGGACGTTCCTGGTGGTGCGGGACATCGCCGGCGGCACCACCCGCTTCGACGGCCTCCAGCGTGCGCTCGGCGTCAGCCGCCGCGCTCTCGCCGAGCGCCTGGCCGGCCTTGTCGCACATGGGGTCCTGGAGAAGCGGGCCTATTCCGATCACCCGCCGCGCTACGACTACCTGCTGACCGCGAAGGGTGAGGGCCTGCTGCCGGCGCTCATCGCGCTCCAGGACTGGGGCACCAGATATGTGATGGGGGATGGGGCACTGACCGCTACCAGCGAGGACGGGTCCGCCGAGGCCCGCCGGGTGCATGAGCTGGTCGATCGGAAGATGCCGGACGTCGTCCTGGAACGACACGACGGCGAGCCGGTCGCGCCCAACGCGCCGGGCGGCGTCTGGACCGTGCTCTATTTCTTCCCCGGCGCCTTCGCCCCCGGCACCCAGGACTACCCACCCGGATGGGCCGACATCCCGGGCGCCACGGGCTGCACATTGGAGTCGCTGACCTACGCGTCACGGTATGCCGACTTCGAGGCGTCGGGTGCCGCGATCCGTGGTGTCAGCACCCAGCGACCCGACCAGCTGGCCGCCTTCGTCGCGCACGCCAGGTTGCCCTACCCTCTGCTGTCCGACCAGGACAGCAAGCTCGCGGCCGGGCTGCTGCTGCCGACCTTCCGAGCGGCCGGAGTCGACCGTTTCAAGCGCTTCACCCTGCTGGTCGATCCGGACGCGATCATCCGGGCGGTCCAGTATCCGATCAATGATCCGGCCGGCTCCGTGGAAGAGATGCTCGCCCTCGTCCGCGGCCGATGAGCGGGAGGGGACAGGGTCGCTGGCCGCTGTGCGGAAGGCGTACATCGCCTCCCGCGTGTTCTCGATGCCGCAGGTGTGCTGGCTCACAGGCCTCTCGCCCATCGATGCATGCGCGGAGAAGATCGGCGTGGCCGTTGTGCCAGGCGTACTCCTCGATCATGTGGATGAGCACCCAGCGCGGCGAGACCCGCCCGCGCCAGGCGTCGTGGCCTTCGACATCCAGGTGAGGCGTCTCTGCGACGTAGGCTCCCGCCAGGCCTGCCAGGCGTCGGCGATGACCGCGGGATCCGGTACGGCGCCGTCGAAGTCCTCATCGGGATTCTGGCCGGAGGAGAAGAGGGCACGCGCCTACGCTGATCCGCGCAGCCGTGCGAGCTGTCCGCGAGATCGGCCCGTACGTCGGGCCCGCAGGTCATTTCCGGGTGGCAGCGATCAGGTTGCGGGCGCCCTGGTGGAGCAGGTCGGCGGCGACGCGTGCTCCCAGCGCGGCCGGGTCGGAGTGGTCACCCCAGGCCTGGGAGCGGACGAAGGCGCTGCCGTCAGGGTTGAACACCATCCCGAACAGGCCCATCTGTCCGTCCGGGGTGGTGGAGGCGTGCCCCGCGATCGGACTGTTGCAGTGGCCGGACAGCAGGTGGAGCATCGTGCGCTCAGCGAGGATGTGACTCGCGGTCAGCGGGTGGTTGAGCTCGTCCAGGAGCCGCATGACCGGGGTGTCGGAGTTGCGGGCCTGTAGGCCGATGACGCCGGCGCCCACGGGCGGCACCATGGAGACGATGCCTTCCTCGGCGCTGTGGAATTCCAGGGGCAGCACCTCGTGGTGGCGGTCCAGGAGGCCGAGGCGGATCAAGCTGGTGCGGGCCAGGACGAGGGCGGCGTACTTGCTGTCCTTCTCGTCCAGGTGGTTCAGACGCGTGTCGACATTGCCGCGGATGCGTTCGGTCCTGAGGTCGGGCCGGTGGATGCTGAGCTGGGCGTGGCGGCGTACGGAGCTGGTGCCGATGAGCGATCCGGGCGGGAGATCAGCGAAGGGGACGTCGCCGCGGGTGACCACGACGTCGTGGACGTCGTCGCGCGGCAGGTAGGCGCCGAACGCGGTTCCTTCTGCGAGGGGCACGTCACCTGGAACGTCTTTCATGCAATGAACAGCGATGTCGATCCGTGCGCCGGTCAAGGCGCGGTCGATTTCCTTGCTGAAGGCACCCTTGCCGCCGATCTCGGCCAGGTCGCCAGGCCACAGGTCGGCGCTGACCTGCGTCGGCACGATCTCGATGGCGATGCCGGGAACGAGCCTTGTGATCAGCTCAGCGACATGGCTGCTCTGGATCTTCGCCATGGTGGACGTACGGGTGCCGATTCGTAGGGGAGTTTCGCTGAATCGGTCGAGGACGACTTCGGTCAGAGGGTTCACGTCGTGTGCTCTTCCTGGTCGTGGTTTCAGCCGTGTCGGCGGAGAGCTCAAAACTACAAGCCGTAGTGCTCGGTCACGATTCTGGCCCGATCGGGAGAGGAGGCCGCTCTGCCTGCGATGATTTCCGGCGCTCCATCGGGTCTCCACTCTGGACGACCTTTACGACCAAGGAGGAGTTATGGGCAAGGTCATCTACTGGATGAACACCTCGATCGACGGCTACATCGAGGATCGCGACGGTGGCATGGACTTCCTGGACCCGGACGACGACTTTCACAGGCGGAGAACCAGACCGCCCCCGAACGGGTCCCGATCGTCCGTCGCAAGGACGCCGTGTCCGTGGCGACACGCCTCAAGCAGGAGATCGACGGCACCCTCCAGCTCGGCGGCGCCGGGTTGGCCACCTCCCTGCTGGACCTGATCGACGAGTTCTGGGTGTACGCGCTCCCCATGATCGTCGGGGGCGGCAAGCCGTACCCGCCGGTGGGAGAAAAGCTGCGGCTGCGCCTGGTCGAGCACCGTTCCTTCGCCGCAGGAACCATGTTCCGGCGCTACGTGCGCCCCTGACTGACCAGGTGCGGACCTCGGGCGTACGGGCTTCGCGTTCGGTGAGGACATGAAAGGGGAGCCGCTTGCCCTGCAAGCTGCTCGTGGCCGGGAGCGTTCCGGCCACGACGGTGAGGTGTCCCGATCGGGCGCTGCTATCGCCAACCGTTGATGGTCAGGTCGGGGTCGGTGGCCGCGTTCAGCAGCCGCCGGCCCCAACCGTAGGTCATCGGCAGCCAGTTGAAGTCGTGATCCGGTCCGACGATGTCGGCCAGCTCGATCAGCTTCATGATCTCCACCACCGCGGCGAGCGGCTTGGCCATGCGCCATGCGCCCCGCATCCGTTCCGGAGCGACGGTGTCGGCCCAGGCGGCGAAGCAGGTGTCGAGGTAGGTCGCGGCGTCCGGCTCGGACGCGTCGTGCAGCCATGAGGCCAGGTCGAACAGCGGGTTCGTGACGGTGGCGAAGCTCCAGTCGTGCAACAGGATCTCATCGTCGCGCACGACCACATTGCCGGGGTGGAAGTCGCGGTGGACGATCGTCGCCGGGATGGCCGCCTCGTCCAGGCGCTCGGCGCACTCGACCAGGTACGGCGTCAGTGCCTGCAGCCGGTCGGCCTCCTCGTCCGTCAGCGCCCGGTTCAGGTTCTTCGGAAGCTTGGGCGCCCGCCAGACGTCGTCGCGGGCCATGGTTGACCGCACGCCGTCGGCCAGCGAGGCCGGGGTGAGCGGGACACAGCCCGCGGCGATCAGCTCGTCCCCGCGGTGAACGGTCTCCTTCTGCACCATGACCAGCTGTGTCAGGCATGCGCGACGCTGCTCCTTGGAGGCGGCCCAGCCGTCCACACCGCCGAAGTCCTCGGCGAGCCACCAGCGGTCACCGGGTGACATCGCGGTGATGGTGGCGAACGGCGCGATGCGCAATGACGCCAGATATCGAGTGATGTCCGGTTCGCGAGCCAGCCTCGGCAGGACCGCTTTGAGGTACAGGTCACCCCGGTCAGTCGGCGTGCGGAGTACGGCGGACATGCTCCAGTGCTTGATCTGGCGGGTAGGACCGAGCCGCACGCGACCGGCGGCCTTTATCTCCCCGTCGATGTAGGACTCGGCTCGCTCGAACCAGCCGGGCCTGAACCAGTCGGAGGCGGGCGGCGGGGTTCGCGCCGTCCTGCGGTCGAGCACCAGGCTCTGCCCGATCACCGCATCATGACCGTGCCACGCGAACCCGTCGGCGGAGTCCGGCCGCGTCCCGCCCGCCGCCAGCAGTACCACTGTCGTGAAGTCCAACGGCTCCAGGACCACCGTGGCCAGCCCGAGTTCGCGACGAACACGATCGGTCAGCTCGCTGTCCATCGGCGGCCACCTGACGTCGAACCGGATCCGCGGCAGCGCCGGTTGGTCGCCGGCCATGTCGCAGAGCACGTCACCGCCCTGGTCGACGACTACCAGCACGGCCTCCACGGGTTCGAGCGACATGATCAACCCTCCAAGGATCAACGGAGTTCGCGGGACAGCGCAGTGTAACGACACCGAGCCGGTCGGGTTCGGCCCGCGCGGCGGCCTCGTACACCGGGCCTCCTCGATGAACACCGACCCAGGCGGGGGCGGCGGTGATGACGTTCGAGTCCATGATCTCGTCCGCCGGTTCCAGCGCGCCCGCCCCGCGGACGGTCGCCGCATCGAAGTGGTCAACGTGACGGAGCAGCCATCGGCCACACCGCTGGAGCAGTATCGCGGGCCGCTGATCGTCCTTGCTGCCGCGAGTGTCAGGCGAAGGTCTTGAAGGTCTTCGCGTCGATCACGAAGCGGTACCGCCCATCGGAGGAGAGCACCCGCTCGTAGGCGTCGTTGATCCGCGACGCCTCACACCGACGTGGCCTACTGATCAGCGTGGGCGGCTGAGGGCGGCCTCGGCCAGATCCGTCCATTTCTCGGCGTAGGAGTGGGGCACGACCACCCAGTCCTTTATCACCTTGCCCTGCCCCATGGGGTCGAACAGGGACGCCCCGGGCAGCTCGAGCGCGGCCGTGTGCTCGGGGGTATCCCTGACCAGCCGGAACACCATCGCGCCGTCGCGCTGCAGGCTCGCGAACACCTTCCCCATCTGATCTTTGAGCGCGGGACTCCCCATCATCCTGGAGATCCGTACACCCAGGTCGGCCAGCTCGGCGCCGACCTGCTTGAAATCCTCTTCTGCGCTCATCGTCAGTCGGTCCCCAACTCCATGGCGGCGTGGTCGAGCAGCTTGTCGTGGCCGGGGCTCTGTCCGCGTGACGTGATCGCCTCGGCCCCGCCTTCCGGCAGCACGGCGATCAGGCTAGCCGCCCTGACGGCACTGATCAACAGACCATAACTCGGTCACCGGAGGTTCGGGGCGCTCGCGCGTTGCGTGGTGCCCGCCGGGCCGGCGCGGAGCATGGCCTTGTAGAGGGCGTCGCGTACGGGAGAGGCGGGCCCCGGGCCGGAGCCTCGAAGGACTGGCACAGTTGATGAGTTGCACCATCCCCTCGTACGCCTCGTTGCCGGCGCTCCTCCAGAGTTTCGGCGGTGGGGAAGGTCAAGGTCAGCACGTCGGCGAAGCCGTGGTCGGCGGCCTGCATCACGCAGTCGGTCTCGATGTAACCGGTGAAACCATGCCAAGGGTCGGGGTCGTCGAGGGCCACGGCGACCGCGACGGCGTAGACGTCCATGTGATCGGAGAAGACGGCGGCGACCAAGGTCCTCCTTCGCGGGGAAGCGACGGAGAGAGACTGTTTCTCTGGTGGGTGCGCCGCTGCTGGTGCGTCCACCAGCGGGCGGTCGAGCGGGTGTCGCGCAGGGCGTTGGTGGCGCAGTGCACCTCGCCGCCGAGCAGGTGCGCCCACGACAGGTCCGCCACCCAGCGTACGTGCACGCCCTGAGCCTCCAGCGCGCTCCGCGCGGCCTGCCGGAACAGATCGTGCCCGCCGACGACCGGGCCATAGGGGGCGGGCGCGGCGAACTCGCGGGCCGTCAGCGACAGCCCGTTGGGAATGCCGGGCGTGTACGCCTTCAGCAGTGCCGGATCGGCCTCACTCGCGCTGAACAGCACGGGCACCCCCACGACCTCCGAGCGCCGCAGACCCGTCGCGGCCAGCATGGTGTCGATCTGCGTGTCGATGTGTCTCGCGGCCCGGTCGTTGGCGGTCATCAGCGCCCGGTCGCCCAGCAGCCCGGCGACCGTGGGGGAGCCGGGGAACAGCCGGGTGCCGCCGGCTCCGGCGGCCTCGGCCCGGCGCAGCAGCCGCGCGGCCATGCGGGGGTCGGCGACCATGAGCGTCCATCCGCGCGCGTTGGGTGCGCGTACGACGTGCAGGGTCTCGTCCACGTGGCCGACCATCAACCAGCCGGTGTCGAGCACCACGGGCGGCTGGAGGCCCTGCCCCATGCCGGTCAGCAGGCGGACGAAGGCGGGGTCGGGGCGCCGGGTGCGGCCGGTGCCGTACACCAGCCGTCCCTGCGGGTGACCGGCGTACGGCGGGAGCGACTCGACGTTGCCCGTGGAGTTGCGCAGGTCGGTCAGGTGGTCGCGGCGGGTGAGGGTGAGCTGCTGCACGACGGCGACCCCCGGCCCGCGCAGGTCGCGGAAGAGCAGCCTGGCCATGGGACGGGGCGTGGGCGCGTTCGCGTCGCCGAGATCCACCACATTGCCCGACCTGACCAGAACGCGCATGGTCCTGACGCCGCCGGGCACGGGCATGGAGGCGGTGGTCGGCTCGAAGATGTCCTGCCACCAGGTGTCCTTCCACCACTGCGACGTGCCCGCGACGAATCTGGGCGCGTGCACTCCGGCGGCGCGCGTGGCGCCGCGCAGATCGCGGGCGAACTCCTGCCACCCACCAGGCAGACCGTCGGGGAACGGCAGCGCAGGCGGTGAGCCGGGGCCCGCGCCAGGCTTGCCGGCCAGCACCTCGACGGCCGGTTGCAGATCGTTCTGGAGGAGCAGAGGAGCCTCGCGCATGCGGGCGCGCGCGACCTGGCGCCGGCCGCGGTCGGTCACGGTGAGGGTGATCGTCAGCCGGCCGTCCCAGTGGGCCCCGTCGCGTACGATGTCGCGTCCCTCGACGCCGAACTCCAGCCCGGCGCGTAGCTCGGCGGCGGTGAGCCGGCCGCCGCCCTCGGGCAGTGCTGGCCTGAAGTCGGCGGCCAGACGGTCGCCGTCGCGCCGGACGAAGATCCGCGCCTTGTCCGGAACGTCGACGCTCAGCAGCCCGGTGGCGGCGTCGCCGAGCCCGGTCATGGCGGGCAGCCGCAGCCGCGCCAGGTCGGCCGCGTCGGGTTCGCCGTTCACGCGGGCGTCTGCGGCGTCGTTGCAGGCGGCCAGCCGAACGTCAGCCGCACCACCGGGAGCGTCCAGGTCGGCGTCGGCCACCCGGCAGCGGCGCTGGCTGTCGTCGAGGTTGGGCAGGAAGATCGCCTCCCCGGAACCGCCACCGGCGGGCGCAGCATCAACCTCGCCGTCGTGGTCGGTGTCGGCCAGCAGCGCCAGTGCGGAGAGAGGCCCGGCGGAGGCAGGGGCGGAGGCGGACGTGGGGGCGGAGGCGGACGTGGGGGCGGAGGCGGACGTGGGGACGGTGAGCGGCCAGGCTCCGGTGAGCGTGGCCACTGCCGCGCAGGCGGCGGTGGTCGTTCGCGCAGGCATCTGGGCTTCCTCACTCTGCTCGAGGGATTTATCACGGCTGGGATAAATCCAAAGTATCACAGGTGTGATATAAAAATGCCATGCCGAAAATAGTCGATCCCGTCGAACGCCGTCGTGAGGTGGTGGACGCACTCTTCAGGGTCGTCGTGCGTGACGGCCTGCAACGCGCGTCTCTGCGCACTGTCGCCGCCGAGGCCCAGCTCAACATCGGCTCCCTGCGTCACTACTTCGCCACGCAGGAGGAGCTGATGCGCTTCGCGATGGGCTCGATGATCGAACGGGTGGCCGAGCGGTTGCGGGCGGCGATCGAGGAGGCGGGCGACCTGGCAGTGCTGTCCGCGCAGGAGCTGCTGGAGCTGTGCGCGCGGTTGCTGGGTGAGCTGCTGCCCCTTGACGAGCGGCGTCGCGGCGAAGTCACGGTGTTTCTCGACTTCGCCGCCGCCTCCAGAACCGACCCCGCGTTGCGAGACCTGGCCTCGCAGGTGGCGGTGGGCACGCGCGAGTTCGTCGGCCACGTGCTCGAACGCCTGGAGGCGAGGGGCGCCCTGCGGCGGGGGCTGCGGCTCGACGTGGAGACCGAGCGGCTGTCGGCGCTCGTCGATGGCCTCGCCATGAACGCCGTACTGCATCCCGAGCTGGTGGGTGCGTACGACTGCCTGGAAGTCGTGCGCACCCACCTCGGCGCGCTGGCCACGTAGCGGTTCGGGCAACCCGCGTCAGGAGAAGGCGCAGCCGGCGGACGTCGAGGTCGGCGAGCAGGTGTCCTGTGACAGCGAAGGTTAGCGTGTGCCATCGAAGTTTGAGTGACGGAGCGAGCGCGATAGTTATCTAGGTGACTGGTGTTTTTTGATCTATCTCGCGTCGGTCTCGCCTGTTGTGCCATGGTGATCGGTGTTGGTCACCGGGAGCGGGGAGAGACCGAGCGATGGCAGTGGGCCAGACTCCGATGCAGCCGGGGTTGCTGTCCTCCACGGTGAGTTTTGTCGAGGGTCGGCTGGCGCCGAACTCGATCTACACGGTGCTGCACCGTGAGTGCCGGAATCTGTTTCCGGACGAGATGTTCGCCGACCTGTTCGCTGAGGATGGGCGCCGGTCGGTGCCGCCGATGATCGTGGCGGTGGTGATGGTGCTGCAGCGGCTGGAGGGGCTGTCGGATCGCGAGGCGGTGGATCGGTTCGCCTTCGATGTGCGGTGGAAGTACGCCGCCGGCGGGCTGGACTTCGACCATCCAGGGTTCGTGCACACCGTGCTGGTGGACATGCGGGCCCGGCTGGCCGCCTCCGACCGGCCAGACCGGATCTTCGAGCGGACCGTGGAGGTGGCCGCCCGGGCCGGGCTGATCGGCCGCAAGCGGGTGCTGGACTCGGCACCGATCTATGACGCGGTGGCCACCCAGGACACCATCACGCTGATCCGCTCGGCGATCCGGGGCGTGCTGCGCGCCTCCGACCGGGAGTTGCGGGTCGCGCTGCGGGCGGTGATCTCCAGCGGGGACGCCTACACCGATCTCGGTAAGCCGGTCATCGACTGGACCGAACAAGCGGAGCGGGAGGCGCTGATCGACTCGCGGGCCCGCGATGGGTTCGCGCTGCTAGCCGTGCTGGACGGACGGAAGGTGGCTGAGGAGGTCGATCAGGCGGCACGATTGCTGGCCACCGTGCTCGGCCAGGACCTGCAGCACGGCGAGGACGGGGTGTTTCGGATCGCCCGCAAGGTGGCCAAGGACCGTGTCATCTCCACCGTCGATGCCGAGGCGCGACACGGCCGCAAGACGGTGGAGCGCTCGTTCGACGGATACAAAGGCCACATCGCCGAAGACCCCGACAGCGAGATCATCACTGCCACCCGGGTGACGGCAGGCAACGTGGGCGATGCCGAACCGGCCGCCGAACTCCTGGCTGACCTCCTGTCCGAGCAGGCCGAGCAGGCCGAGCAGGCCGAGCACGCCGAGCAGGCCGAGCAGGCCGAGCAGGCCGAGCAGGCCGAGCAGGCCGAGCAGGCCGAGGTTTATGGTGATGCCGCCTACGGCACCGGGCCGATGCTTGCCAAGCTCGACCGGGCGCAAATCGAGGCGATGGTCAAGACGCAGCCCTCCAGCGCGCCCGGAGGTCGCTTCACCAAGGATGCCTTCACCGTCGATCTGGAGGCCGGGCGGGTGATCTGCCCGAACCAGATCGTCAAGGAGATCCGCTGGCATCGCAATGGCAGTGGCGTGGCGGCCTTCGGCTCCGCATGCGCGGGATGCCCGCTCCGGGAGCGGTGCACCACCGCCAAGGACGGCCGCGACATCAACCTCAGCCCGCACGAGGCACACTTGGCCCGGGGCCGGGCCAACAGTGCCGATCCCGGCTGGCTGGCCCGATACCGCGCCACCCGGCCCAAGGTCGAACGCAAGATCGCGCATCTGATGCGGCGACGGCATGGCGGACGCCGCGCCCGCATGCGCGGCACCGCCAAAGTCGACGCGGACTTTTCTTTGCTGGCCGCCGCTGTCAACCTGGCACGCCTGGCGGTGCTCGGCGTTACTTCCACCTCAACCGGGCGATGGGCAGCGACAATGGCCTGACCAGGGAGAACAACCGCACGCCACGGTTACGGAAGGCCAGCGGACACCCTTCGGAACCCCTGTGGATAACTCGGCAGAGCAGGGCTGACCCGAACCCCGCAAAGGCCGGGCCACCCAAGCTCGATCACAGGCCCGGCTCAGCAGATCGCGATCGAGATTCAACCGGCCGGGATCGACCGCTTAACACCAGCGACCTAGGGTTGGAGGACCCTTCCAGCAGGTCAGAGGACGATGATCTCTTCTTTCGCGTAGGCCAAGTTGGCCGAACGTAGCCCGGTCCCAAGAAGAACCGAGCGTGCGGAGAACGCCTCGAGGTCGTTGAGGGCGCGCCGCAGCACTCCGACATGTGGCGTTTAAGTGATCTTGCTCGGAGGTGAACCGTGGCCCCGCCCTTGACAGGGCCACGGTGGCGCGATTGTGGTTAGCTTAATTGGTGCGGGCCGCCCTGGCGGCCTGCTCGATCTTCGCGCAGTAGGCTGCACGGGCTTCCTCGTCGATCTGCTCCTCGTATTCGGGGCGCAACCCGGTCCGGCCGTCGAGGCCCTCGCGCAGGATATCGGCGTGCCCGGCATGCCGGGTGGACTCGCCGAGGACATGGACCATGATGGCGAACAGGTTCGTGTGCCAGGCCGGCGTTGACTCCGGCCACCACGGCACGTGGCCGGGGGCGTCGAGGGGAAGCTCGTTGATCGTCGCGTCCGAGTGTTCCCACGTGCGCCGGTAGAACCCGATGATCTGATCGCGGGTCTCGTCCTCGGTCGCCCAGTGGCTGCCGTCGGAGTCCTGCCACCGGGGCAGCGGTTCCGGGGAAGGGCGGTCGAAGACCTCGCCGAAGTACCTGGCCTCGACGGTGGCCACGTGTTTGACCAGGCCGAGGAGGTTGGTCCCGGTCGCTGTCAAAGGTCGGCGGGCGTCGTATTCGGACAAGCCGTCGAGTTTCCAGAGCAACGCCTTGCGGTCCCGCCGCAGTCTCGCGTGCAGGTTGTCTTTCGCGAAATCGTCGATCATGGGTCACGATTCTGTCAGGCTGCGCTGAAGGGTTTGATGGCCTGAGGAGGGCGGCGTCGGATCACTTGGCTGGGTGGTGGCTCAGCGGTTCTTAAGGCTCGGCGAACAGTGCGTCGAGACGCGCCATGACGCGCAGCGAGTGTCCGGACGGTGAGTCCCCTGCCTTCTGCGTCACGCCGGATACGAAGGAGTGCTTCGACACCGAGCTCTTCCGCGTCTACCGGGACGCCGCCCAGCGCTGGACCGGCTCCATCGTGTACATGTCTGGTTGAGTCGCCTCCCGGGTCGCCTCGACCGATCGGGACGACCCGGAAGGTCTCCGGCGGCGTCATCCGGCTCCGGCGTGGAAGGCTCAGGCCAGGGCCGGGATCTCGATCCGGGTGTGGTCGGTGGGGGCCACCAGGCAGGAAAGCACGACTTCCCCCCGCTCCAGGCGTTCCCCCATGGACGAGGTGAGCCGGGCCGTACGCTCGATCTGGTAGGGGTCGCCGGCCTGAGGGATCACGCGGAGCCGCAGCTGCCAGATGTAGCGTCCGTTGAGCTTGTTGGATGTCTGCTCGGCCTTCAGGACCGCCGCGTTGCACGGCACCGCGGCGGCGCGCTCCTCCGGAGTGAAGGTCTTCAGTGCGGTGGATTCCAGGCTCGCGAACGAGATGGCGCCCATGGCGAGCATCCCTGCGGCCAGGAAGACGAATGTCGCGCTGACGTACGCCCCGACCCGGGTGTGCGGCTTCCGCCTCAACACGAGGAACAGCACCACGCCCACGATCACGGCAATGACGGCGAATGTCCCGAAGACGATCGATGCCATCGTTCTTCCTCACGCTGATGGGTGGAGCCTGGCGGCCGGCCTTGTCCGTTCCGATGCCTGTAGTTTAGGAAGGCGAGCATGACGAGGAACGAGTTGCGGCCGGTGATCTCGACCTGGGCCGGCTCGCGGAGCCCGCCTCCTCGAACGCGCGCAGCGCCGCTGCCACCGCGGTCGCGGAGCATGACCCAGTACCAGTACAGCGGCCCGAGGAGCCGGGCCGCTGTCACGGCGGCACCAGCTGCTCGCCGAGCGCCGGCGTCAGGTGGCCGCTTGCACCAGCCCGCACATCTGCTGCCCCCTACAGGTCCAGACGGACGCCGTAGTCGGTCAGCCAGACGTTCAGATCCAGCGCCAGCTCCAGGCCGAACCGCGTCATCGTGGTGGTCACCTTCTCGGACGGGTCCGTGACGGCCGCACGGACGGCGGCCGGGTCGAGGAGCGGCAGCACCGGGGACTCCTTGTCGCTGGCGACCTCGCGCAGCGCCGCGCGGAGCGCCTGCTCATAGCCCACGTCCTGGGTCACCGGGTACGGGGCCTTGACGCGGCGCAGGATCGGCTCGGGCAGCAGGTCGGCCCCGGCCGCGCGCAGCAGGCTCTTCTCCCTGCCGTCGAACGTCTTCATGGACCACGGGGTGTTGAAGACGTACTCGACCAGGCGGTGGTCGCAGAACGGCACCCGCACCTCCAGCCCGACGGCCATGCTCATCCGGTCCTTGCGGTCGAGCAGGAAAGGCAGGAAGCGAGTGAGGTGCAGGTAGCAGATCTCGCGCATGCGCCGCTCGCGCTCGTCCTGCTCGTCCAGGTGGGGCACCTCGCCCAGCGCCGTACGGTAGCCATCGGCCGTATAGGTGTCCATGTCGAGCCGGCGTAACAGCGACGTGTCCAGGATGTCGGTCGGCTGATGCTCGCGCATCACCATGGCCAACCACGGGAAGGTGTCGGCCTGCACCGCCTCCGGCAGGTGGAACCAGGCGTACCCGCCGAACACCTCGTCGGCGGACTCACCCGACAGCGCCACTGTGGAGTGTTCGCGGATCGCGCGGAACAGCATGTAGAGCGATGAGTTCATGTCGCCGACGAAGTGGGGCACGTCCCAGGCACGCACGACGGCGGCGCGCAGGCTCGGGTCGGCCAGCTCGTCCGGCCCGAGGACGATGTCGGTGTGGTCGGAGCCGACGTGCTCGGCCAGCATCCGCACGAACGGCGCGTCCGGGTCGCCGCGCAGCTCGTCGGCCTGGAAGTTCTCCGCGTAACCCGCGTAGTCCACGGCGAACGAGCGGATCCGCCCGCGCTTGGCGGCCAGCGCGGTGACGATGCTGGAGTCGAGGCCGCCGGAGAGCAGGCTGCAGAGCGGGACATCGGAGACGAGCTGCCTGCTGACGATGTCTTCGAGCAGCTCGCGCACCGTGCGTACGGTCGTGTCGAGGTCGTCGGTGTGCTCGCGGGCTTCCAGCGCCCAGTAGCGGCGCAGCCGGGTGCCCTGCCTGCTGACGCGCAGCAGGTGGCCCGGAGGCAGTTCGTACATGCCCTTGTAGACCGGCCGCTGCCGGAGGCTCGCCAGGCTGAGGAGCTGGCGCAGGCCGTCGATGTCCACCACGGGCGGGGCCAGCGGATTGGCCAGGATCGCCTTGGGCTCGGAGCCGAACAGCACGCCGTGGGGGAGGGGATAGTAGTAAAGGGGCTTGATACCCATACGGTCGCGGATCAGGAGGAGTTCCTGGGTGCGCTCGTCCCAGAGAGCGAAGGCGTACATGCCGTTGAGCCGGTCGACGACGGCCTCGCCCCACTCCAGGTAGCCGTGCAGCACGACCTCGGTGTCACTCCTGGTACGGAAGCGGTGGCCTTTGGCGGCCAGCTCGGCGCGCAGTTCACCGAAGTTGTAGACCTCGCCGCTGTAGGTGATGACGGCCAGCCCGTCGGCCGTCATGGGCATGTGGCCGCCCTCGACGTCGATGACGGCCAGCCTGCGGTTGCCGAGCGCGGCGTGGCGGCCGAGGTGGAGGCCCTGGTCGTCCGGGCCCCGGCAGCTCATGGTCTCGGTCATGGCGAGGGCGGTGGCGCGCTCGTCGGTCAGATCGCGGTCGAAGTCCACCCATCCGGCGATGCCGCACATGCGTGGGTCCTCTCAGACGATGTCCTGGTGCTCCCTGGCGTCGGCCTGACAGTTTGCCTTGCGCCCTCGCAACATAACCGCACAGAGCTGATCGGTCCATAGGCGCCTGGACAGCCCTCACCATCCGCCGGCAACTCATTGAGCTCAGACGGTTTGAAAGGATCGCGGCATGACGATCGAGGATCTGGTGACTCGTCTGCTCACCGCCACTCGCGCCGCCTTCACCCAGGCGCGTGAGCTGAACTCGGATGAGTCGTTCTACTGTTACGCGCTGTATACAGATGCGTTCGCCGCCTACATCCTGCCGACCTGCGGCTCTGAGGAGGGGTTGCGGCGGGTGGCGCGACGGTACGCCGACGAGTTCGGGGGCACCGTGGCGGAGCAGGCGGATGATCTTCGCTGGAATCCGGCGGACTGGCCGCACCACATGCTGGGGGAGGAGCACTTCGCCGGTGTTCTTGAGCTGCTCGAAAGCCGTGGTGACCCCTGGCAGCGCGATGATGACGCCCTCGATGCCGAGGTGGACGCCCGCTTCGAGGCGTGCTTTCGTGCGCTGGCCCTCCTGGACGCGGAGGGATTCTTCGGCCAGGGCGCCGAACGCGACCGGGTGATCGTCACCGTGCTCCAGGGCGACCAGAGCGATCGAAGTCGGCTGGAGAACGCGCGACGGCTCAACCCGCCCGCCGCCGTCGCGGGTCTGGAGCGCTACCTGGACGTCCCCGAGCCCATCGGTGACGTCGTCACGCTCGGGTCGAAGGGC
Organism: Nonomuraea helvata; assembly: GCF_039535785.1. Lineage (NCBI taxonomy): Bacteria > Bacillati > Actinomycetota > Actinomycetes > Streptosporangiales > Streptosporangiaceae > Nonomuraea > Nonomuraea helvata. The sequence continues at coordinate 749,705 of NZ_BAAAXV010000012.1, read as the reverse complement.
GCCTACCAGATCACCGCGCTGGCGTACGCGTCCGACGCGAGGCTGCTGATGGCGTGCGGCTCCCACGGTGAGCTGTTCGCCTGGGACCTGAACGACGATCGTGAGCTCCTGGCCACCGCGCACGAGGCGAACTACCGCGACGCCGCGATCTCGGCGGACGGCCGGACGCTGCTGGTGACCGACCACAAGAGGCTGCTGCGCGTCGAACTGCCCGGCGGTACGCACCACGACCTGGGCATTCCGAACGCTCGCGCCATCGCGGTCTCGCCTGACGGGGCCGTCATGGTCGCCGTCTGCGACGGGTTCGTCCAAGCGCGCGCTGTCGCCACCGGACAGGAGCTGTGGCGGCTGGAGCGCCCGGCGTCCGGCCTGCGGTTCAGCAGCGACGGGACGCTGCTGGCGTTGACCGGCAACGTCGGCGTCAAGGGCGTCGCGCTGGTGGACGCGTCCGACGGGTCACTGCGGCGGGATCCGGAGTTGATCCGCGCCGCCCCGCGGATATGCGCCTGCCTGGCGTGGTCCTCCGATGGCCGCATCATGGCGACCGCGGACCAGAAGTCGGGTCACATCCGGCTGTGGCATCGGCGAGACGACGGTTTCGCCGCCGGGCGGACGTTCGAGCCGCCGTCCGCCGATGCGTCAGCTCCCGGAAAACCCACGGACCTGGCCTTCTCACCCGACGCGACGCTGCTGGCCTCGGCACACGACAACGGCGACGTCCACACCTGGGAGGTCGGCACCGGCCGGCACCTGCAACGACTGCGCGGCGTGCAGGAGTCCATGGCCGCCGTCGTCTTCGTCGACGGCCATCACCTCGCCGCCGCAGGCCGGGACGTCGACGCCGGCCCACCCGTCCATCTCTGGACGGTCGCGGCCGGGTGACCGGACCAGCCCGCACGTTCCGCTCGGCGGCCAGGGCCGAGGATCAGGCCGTCAACGCGGTGCGTAGCTTGGCGAGCACGGCACGCAGGATGCGCGAGACGTGCATCTGCGAGATCCCGAACTCCTTGGCGATCTCCGACTGGGTCATGTTGCCGTAGAAACGCATCAGCAGGATGTTCTTCTCCCGAACCGGTAGGGCGTCGATGAGCGGCTTGATCGCGTGCGCGTCGAGCAGTGTGTCGAGCGACTGGTCCGGCGCGGACAGCAGGTCGCCCAGCTCGGCCGCGTCCTCGTCGCCGCCGCCGACCGGCGCGTCCAGCGACAGCGCCGAGTAGGCGGTGGAGGCCTCCATCGCCAGCAGCACGTCCTCCTCGGAGATGCCCAGCTTGGCGGCCAGTTCGGCGACGGTCGGCGAGTGGCCGAGGACCTGCGTCAGCTCGGCCGTGGCCTTGTTGATCTCGATGCGGCGTTCCTGGTAGACGCGCGGCACCCGGACAGCCCAGGTGCGGTCGCGGAAGTGCCGCTTGACCTCGCCCAGCATGGTGACCATGGCGTATCCCCTGAACTCGTGTCCGAGCGTCGGGTCGTAGCCGTTGACTGCCTTCATCAGCCCCACGTAGGCGGCCTGGCGCAGGTCGTCCATGGACTCGCCGCGGTAGCGGTAGCGGCGGGTGATCTCGGTCACCAGTCCTTCATGCATGTCCACCAGACGCTCACGGATGCGCGCCGCGTCCAGGTCGGAGATGTTCGGGTCGGCCAGGCGGGTCAGGAGGTCTTCAGCGGTGAGCTGGTCGGAGGTGGGGGTCAGGACGGGCACGTGCTTCTCCCGGATGTGATGGCTGCCCCGTCCATGGAAAAAAGCCCATGCAGAGGCACGCCTTGGTTCGCGTGAGAGGAAGCCCTCTGCTGGACTTCGAGATCCACTATCCCCCACGGCGGCGCTCCCATCACCTTCCGGCGGTAACAGATTCATAACTGATGCGGGGAGTAGTGATCATCAGTGCTCGAGATCCCACGCATGTCTACGCCAGGCCTGCCGCAGCCACCCGGACGTGGACATCGGCCGAAGAGCTGCACCGGCTGATTCCGGCCTCGCGCCTGCTGATCCTGGAGCGCAGCGGACACCTCGGTCACCTTGAGGAGCCCGAGCGGGTTCGCGGCCGAGGTCGTCGCCTTCGTGAGCGCACGACACACGTAGACGGTCCGGGCGCGAGCGCCAGGCTGCCCCGGCCGTCTTCAAGGCGGCCGGGGCTCTGCCCGAGGGGTCGACGGTGGACTGGACGGCTATCGCAAGCCGGGATCGTCGGCAGTGGCGGGCGGAACATTCTGGTTGAGCCGGAAAAGGTTGTCGGGATCCCAGGTTCGCTTGACGTGGGCGAGCCGCTGGAGGTTGTCGCCGTAGGCCCGGCGAACCCCCTCAGCACCCTCGTCGGCGAGGTGGTTGACCTCCACCCCGATGGCCCATGACCGTGTCTCCGCCCACAGGCGGTCGGCCCAGTCGATGTGCCTCTGCGGGTTCTCGTCGTCCGCCGACCAGGCCGCCCCGATCTCCAGGCAGTAGGACGCCTCCCGGTGCCGGAAGGCGGTGGCGTCGGTCGCGACCCGCGCCGCCGCGCCGCCTATCGGCAGCAGAATCACGCCGCTGTCCGGCGAGCTCAGCCCGCCGCCGTGCTCGATCACTGCTGCGATGAACTCCTCGGTCATCGCACCGCCCAGGTGGGAGCGCATGTGATACGGCGTGGGCCGGCTCTGCGGGTCGAAGATGTGCTGCAGTATCTCGAACGTCGTCGGTTCGACCAGGTCGGCGAACGGCCTGCCGAACCCACGCACCGGCGCGAGCTCGCGCTCCCCGTCGGCGAGGGGCCCGACGTGACACATCGCCAGCGCGAGCACCGGCTTCCCGTGCAGTTCCTGAGGAACGAACGGCGCCGGCGGACCGGCGAGGATCGCCGCCGCCACGTTGACCTCGTCGGGGGCGCTCTGGCCGTACCCGGCGAGGAAGCGCAGCACGTCGGCGGCGTCCTCCAACCGGTGCAGGACCAGCCCGCCGAGCAGCCGGTCGACCGGGTGCAGGCGCAGGGTGAACTCGAGGACGATCCCGAGATTGCCGCCGCCGCCCCGCAGACCCCAGTAGAGGTCCTGATTCTCGTCGGCGCTCGCGCGGACGATCTTTCCCGAAGCGGTCAGGACGTCGGCCGCGACGAGATTGTCGCAGGCGAGCCCGAAGACCCGCGCGAACCAGCCGTTGCCCCCTCCGAGCGTCAACCCGGCGACGCCCACATCGGCGACGTGCCCGCCGACCGGCGCGAGGCCGTGCTGTGCGGCAGCCGCGGTGAGCTCACCCCACCGCACGCCGGGTCCGACGGCGGCCGTCCGACGCTCCGCGTCGACGACGATCTGCTTCATCGGGCCCAGGTCGAGGACCAGGCCGCCCTCCGTCGTCGAGAAGCCGGGGAAGCTGTGCCCGCCGCCGCGTACGGCGAGCTCGAGCCCGGTGTCACGGGCGACCGCCAGCGCCGAGACGGCGTCGTTCCGGGATCGGCAGCGTGCGATGGCAGCGGGTTTGCGGTCGATCAGTTGGTTCCACACGCGGCGGGCCGACTCGTAACCGGCGTCCTCAGGCCGGATCACCTCGCCGTCGAAGCCGTCAGCCAACGCGGTTAACGCGTCCTCAGGCGTCACGTCGCCTCCGATGTTTCAGCACACAGGGATGACTGGGTCGTATCACCTCCACCCGGAAAGTGCTACGCCTTGACTTTGTCCACTTTCGGACATCGTCCTCCAGGTCACCGACTCTGCAAAAAGACCCTTTCAATCCAAATGGTGCGCAACCTCTTTCGCGCTGCGTTTCGATTTGCGGGCGTATTGGCGCGTCGGTCCGCAAACATTACGCGGCGACAGCGTCCCCAAGATTCGAATCGGGAATATGTGGCGCGGGGTCCATGCGGGCCACATCGATATTCGCACGCACGTGGATGGGACCTGATGACCAACGAGTCGAGGCCACCGACGTCGGGTCCGTGAGCGCCGCCACCCGGTACGGCCAGCGCATGATGGCCATGACCGTGTGAGCTGTGGTCAGCACGAGCGTGACCAGTAACCGGCCCCCACCATCCAGATCCCCTACAAGTCCTCCACGTTGGGCAGATCTTCCGACGCCGGCTTCGTGGCCGGATGCGCGCCTGACAGTGGGTTGCAAGCGGTTCTCCTAGACTGCCGATCATGCGAAATATCTCCGGATTAAAGACACTCGTCGCCGCCGCCGTCGCTCTCACCGCATTGGCTCCCGGCCCGGCGACAGCCGCCGCGCGGAGCTGCTCCGGCGGCGGGGGAACGCTCAACACCAAGCACGGTTATGTCAAATACGTGTGGATGGTGTGCGGTGACGGTTACGCCGCCGCCTCGGGCACTGTGAACGACACCAAGCGGGATCTGTGGACGGCGGTCGTCGAGGTCAGCTTCTCCAAAGCGGGCAAGGGGGTCGGCGGCACCGGCGGCCGCAGGGAGGCGGGCCGGAAGAAGGGCAGCAGAGATTTCGGCTTCTCCGTCGCCGCCCGGCAGGGCGCCGACACGGTTGTGATCAAGGCTCGGCGCTGCCTTCCGGGCACCGCCCTGTGCAACAACACCACCACCTTCACGGGCAAGCTCTGATCTTGTCGCTTTACTCCAGTGACATTTAGCGATCTTGAGGCGTTGGGGTCACATGGTGGGTGGTGGCGGAGTCCTTCCAAGCCGCAAAGAGCCAGGTCGGGCTGGACCACTACCAGGTGCGCGGCTGGACGGCCTGGCACCGGCACGTCACCTTGGCCATGATCGCCCTGGCCCTATTGACCGTGATCGCCGCCGCTCAGCCAACCAGCACCGCCGACGACCGCATCCCCCTGACGCTGCCCGAGATCCGCCGGTTACTGGCCACGCTCGTGCTGACCACAGCTCACCCGGTCATGGCCATCATGCGCTGGTCGGACTGGCGTCGCCGTCAGCAAGCGAGAGCCCGTACCACCGCCAGCGCAGATCCGAACCATGATCGAGAAGTGTCACTGGAGTACTAGGCGACGACAGCCAGCAAGGTCGTCATCGCGGCGGTGAGCTCCGGGTCGCCGCTCGCCTTGACCCGCGCACGGGCCTCCTCGACGCCGATACCCCTGGTCGCGAGCCGCCAGAACGTATCTTGATCCATCGAGACGTGCGCGGCGGCCTCGCCGCCGGGCGTCTCCATCCGCCACCGGCCCGCACGCCACGCCGCGCTCCACCGCCCGCCGGCCGGCCCGAACACCTCCAGGTCGGCCACCGTGCCCTCCGGGCGGTCGTGCGCCCGCAACGTGAACGGCAGGGCTCGGGCGAAGATCTCCAGCACCGGCGCCATGAGCTCGGGCTCCGTCCCCCCTGGCAGGCAGACCGCGTCGCGCACCTGCTGCTGGTGGACCCAGAACTCGGTGTACTCGCGGCCGACGTCGAGCCAGCCGGGGCTGTCGACGTCGGTGGCGGCCCAGGACACGTTCAAGCCGGCCGGAGCCTCCAGATCGTGCGCCGCCCAGACCGCGTCGAGCTGAGGCCCCAGCTGCTCCAGCAGCTCGACCAGCAGTCGCGGGCTGAGCTGGCGGGCCGCCCTGACGAACTCGTCGTTGGTACGGGCGAGGTAGGCGGGCAGCGTCTCGTCATCGGCGAAGACAGCACCGGCATGGCCGTCGCGGGCACCGGACAGACGCCGCATGTAGTCGTTGAGCACGTGCGCGGCGAGGTCGTGCACGTCCCAGCCCGGGCAGACCGTCGCCCTGGCCCAGTCGGCCGGGGACAGGGAGCCCAGCAGGTCGAGCATGGCCTGCCGCTCGCGCGGGAACAGGGGGCGGACATCGACGAGCGGGCCGAAGATCGACATGGTCCGACCCTATCGAAGCCCCAACGCCCTGATGAAACTTTTCTACCTGGTCTTCCGCACGTGGGTGGTGTCGGTGTCGAGGAGGGTGCCGTCGGCGCCGGTCGGCGCGATTTCCGGCACCGGGGCGCCGTGCTGGTCGACGAGGGTGGAGTGGGTCTCGCCGGGGGCGAAGGCGTGGCGCTCTCCCCACTGCCGCAGGGTGACGATGACGGGGAAGAGATCGCGGCCCGCGTCGGTGAGCACGTATTCCTGGCGGCGGCCCGAGGGCGCGGCGCGCTGGGCGAGCAGCCCGTGAGCGGTGAGCCTGCGGAGGCGGTCGGTGAGGATGTTGCGGGCGATGCCGGTGCGTCGCTGGAACTCGGTGAACGATCGTGCCCCGTCCATCGCGTCGCGGATGACGAGAAGGCTCCACCTGTCGCCGACGAGATCGAGCGTGCGGGCGACGGGGCACTCGGGGTCGGTCCAGTCGGTGTCCGGGGTGCGCACCATGACACCTCCCGATGAGTTGCGGATTGAAACCATTATGTCTTACGGTCAAATTGGTTGCAATCTGCTACTGATTGAGGTTGGAGTGCGATGGACGTGTGGCGGCGGTTGCTGCTGGCGGTGGTGTGTGGTGTCGCTGTGGCGAGCATCTACGCGGCGCAGCCGGTTCTGGGGCCGATGGGACGCGATCTCGGTGTGCCGGCAGAACTCACCGGTTGGATCGTCGCGACCGGCCAGGTCGGTTATCTGGCGGGGCTGGTGCTGCTGGTGCCGCTCGGCGATGTGGTCGAAAGACGCCGACTCATCGCCGTGCACCTGGCGCTCACCGCGGTGGGCATGATCCTCACGGCCTCGGCGTCCACCGCATGGGTGGCGTTCGTCGGGCTCGCGGCGGCTGGGGTGTTCGCGGTCGTGGTGCAGACCGCGGTGGCCTACGCCGCGTCGGTCTCGCCGCCTGCCGAACGCGGACGGAACATCGGTGTCGTGACCTCGGGCGTCGTGGTCGGCATCCTGGGCGCGCGGATCGTCACCGGCATGCTCACCGAGGTGGGGGGCTGGCGGAGCGTCTATGCCGTGCTCGCGGTGCTGTCACTCGGGCTCGCGGCCCTCGTCCTCGTCGTACTGCCGTCAGAGGAGCGTCCCAACCGGGCTGCGGGATACGGTCGGGCCGTCGTCTCACTCGGCGGACTGTTCGGGCAACGCGTCTTCCTGACGCGCGGGCTCATCGCGTTCTTCTTGTTCGCATCGTTCGGAACCCTGTGGAGCGGACTGTCCCTGCCGCTGTCGGACACGCCGTGGCGGCTGAGCGAGGGCCAGATCGGACTGTTCGGCCTCGCGGGACTCACCGGCGCACTCGGCGCGGCACGCGCGGGACGGTGGGCGGACGCAGGGCGGGCGGCCCGCGTCACCGGTCTCGCGCTCACCCTGCTCATCCTCGCGTGGGCGGCGATCGCACAGCTGTCGTGGTCGCTGTGGCTCCTCATCGCCGGAACCGTGGTTCTCGACTTCGCGGTCCAGGCCGTGCATGTGAGCAACCAGCACCTGCTCACCGTCGCGTATCCGGATCGCACCAGCAGCGTCATCGGCAGCTACATGGTCTTCTACTCACTCGGCTCCGCCCTCGGCGCAGCCGCGACCACCGCCGTCTTCACCGCCCACGGCTGGATGGGCTCCAGCCTCCTCGGGGCCGGATTCGCGGCCTGCGCGATGGCCGTCTGGGCCGGCCAGGCAGCTGTCCGTGGCCGGAGGAAGGGGAGCCCGATCCACAGTGAGAATCTACAGTGTAAAGGCGCTCAGTATTGGTGATCGACCACCTCGGGGGGCACGGCGTCCGCGACCGAGATCTGCTTCTGGATCAGCCCGTTGGCGTGGAAGAGGTCGGCGGCGTGCTCGCGGTCCCGAGATCGCCACGTACACGATGTCGTGCCCCTTGGCCTGGGCGGTGACCGGGGGAGTGGAGCCGGTGCCGATGAAGTCGTACCCGCCGTCGAACAGATGATCACTGTGGGCGGACGGCAGCGCCCTGGTGGGATCGACCGGTGCGCCCCGGCCCAGGGAGTTCAGGTCCACCCACGCCACGCCGGGCAGCAGGTCGCGGTGGCGGGCCACCCACAAGGTGTTGTTCTGGGGGAAGAAGCCGACTCGGGTGGTCATGATCGGCATCGACGTCCACCGTCTCGGCGTCGCCGAGACCGAGCCCGGCCAGCCCCGGCGCCCCGTGGAAGCCGCGCAGGGCCATGGCCCGCCAGAAGTCGATCGCGATGCGGCGCCGGGGAACGGCCAGGCGCAGGCCCTTGAGCTGCACGGGATGCTCCAGGGCGGTGCCGGGGCGGACCAGGATGGCCTGCCGCTCCTCGATCCAGGTGAGCCCGATGAGCCTGGTGGCCTCGCCGCGCGAGCGCGCCCAGAGCGCGGGCACGTTGCCGCCCTCGCGGAACAGGCCGGTCAGGGCGTGGGTGTAGTGGGTCTCGCGGGGGACGCCGGGGTCGTCATCCTGCAGGGATCGGACCTCGATCCCGTCGGCGGCGAACTCCCCGGCCGGCCAGCCCTGGTCAGCCGCGATGCCCGTCGCGGTGGGCACGGGACAGCGGGTGAACCAGATGGTGTCGAGTGCGGCTGTGGCCATGGGAAGAGTTTCGGATCGGCTGGTTCGTCACGCATGCGCGGGTCTGCGCCCGCGCGCTGGAGGTGCTGCTGATCCCGCCGGCCGAGCGCCGCCTGCGCACCTCCGAGTGAGGCGGCGCCAAGGCTTCAGCCTCCAAGAGCCCGTCAGCACAAGGAGGAGCTGTATTCCGCAAGCCGGCGAATCTCCTCAAGCGGGTAGGGGGCCTGCCTGCTCTGGCGCTGGAACGTAAGGTAGAAGTCGGATATCACGGCGGCGATCGGTGCGTGCCGGGCGATGATTGCCGCGGCCTCCTCCGGGATTCCTGTGGGGCGCTCGCCCTCCGCGTAGGCGCACACCCGCTTGTAGCGGCCGTCCCGATCCTCTCTCCGCAGCCCGTACAGAGCGGTGATCAGCCAGTTCACCATATACGTGGCGGCATAGCAGCGGTCGTAGGTCTGGTGCCGGTCGAAGAAGTCGGCCTCGTCCCGCGACAGCTCGAAACCGGAGGAAATGGAGAGGCCGTAGTCCGCGAAGTAGAGGCGTTGGCCGTCGGTCAGGATGTTCTCGAAGTGCGCGTCGAAGTGCAGAAGTCCGCGGCTGTTCATGAACGAGATGCCGGCCGCCAGTTCCCTCTCCACCATGGCGCAGGCTCGGTTGGTGGCGGCTTGATCTCCTGCCTCGACCTGAGCGCCCAACCATTGGTGCAGGTTCTGCGGGATGTACTCCAGGAACAGCGCGATGCTCGCCGAGGACTGCCCGCGAGCCTGGATCCGATGGCGCATCTGCGCTGAGCCGCCCCAGTAATCAACGGCCCGTTCGATGTCGGCCAGTTCTTCGGGCAGGGGCGTCGAGTCCGGCACCACCCGCCAGTGATACATCAGGGGGAAGCCCTCGTGTTCCGCCGCAAGCACCCAGTTCGTCGTCATGGTGTGCACGGCGAGCTCCCTCCAGACCCCGAAGCCCGGCCCGCCGATGAGGCCGACGCCGTAGTGACAGAAATCGGGAAGATCAAACAGATTCGCCGTGGACCGGACGTGCTCCGGCTGCCTCTCCAGATCGGTCAGCGGCACCCGCTTCACAAAGACCGGGGATCCGGCAACCTCCAGCAGGGCCGACTTCCCGCCGATGCCGGATCCGATCGGCACGGCCGTGTCCACGAGCTCACTCAGGACGCGATCGCTGCACAAGGCCAGGGATGTGGAGACGGCACTATGGGCGGTAAGACGCGCAGCGCGCGACATGTCGGAACACTTCACTGCGGCTTCCACCTGGGTGCCGACCTCGATTCTGCAATGGCCAAGCAGTCGCACCGTGAGCGACGGCACGTGGCTCGGCGGTTTGGCCTCCGGAGCGGTCAGAGGGCGTCCAAGATCCGAGTGAGGTGACAGACCTGGGCGCCCCTCTGACTGCACCTTAATGAAGATCGACGCCGCCGGCGCATGGTCGACTGCCAGGACGGGCGGGTCGAAGGCGCGAAGCCGGCGCGAGACTGAAGCTCAGGCCGGCGGCTTCAGCATGGGTACGAGGAACCGCCGGGCCACCGCGGCCAGTTGCTCATCGTCATCCAAGTTGATGATGGCACTGGGGATGGTCAGGAAAGAGGTGGAGATCCGCACCATCATCTCGGCGACGAGGTCGACGTCAAGGCTGCTCGACACGTTGCCCGCGCGCTGCTCGCTGCGGAGCTGACCGGCGACGAAATGCCGTACGGTGGCGAGGGTCTGACCGCCGTCAGCCGTCATGGAGGGGACCAGCAGATCCGGTTCTGTGGCGATGAGTCCGCCGATCAGCGGGTTACCGCGAATGGCCCGCAATGAGCTCACGAAGCCCAGCACCACCCTGTCGGCGGCGGTGCCCGCCTGTTCTATGTCGATGAGGAACTGGTCGAAATAGCGGCGGAACTCGCGGCGTACCACGTGTTCGATCAGCGTGTCCTTGGTGTCGAACCGCCGGTAGACCGTGATCCGCGACACCTTCGCCAGCCGTGCGACGTCCTCCATGGTGGAGCGTCTGATGCCCATTCGGCAGAACTGCTCGTACGCCGCGTCAAGGATGCGCGTCCGTAGCTCGTCGCTGTCGTCGACGCCCTCGACGGCATCGGAATAGGCGCGCTCCAGCAACGACTGCGAGTCCGACAGCGCCATGAATCCGGACAGCACAGATTCCACGATCACCTCCTGCAGGGATTGTGCCTCAAACGCGGCCTTGTGATGCTCGTCACACTGTGCTCTGATGATGATACACGGACTCATGATTTGTTTCTCAGTATCATCCCTTTCTCGCATGCCCTGAGCGGGACCTCACCTCGAAGGAGTGCAGAGCATGGCAGAGTTGAGCAGGCGCAAGGTACTGATCTCGGGCACCGCCATGGGAGCGCTCGGCGCGTTAGGGATGATCTCCCCGGCTCAGGCGGAGGATTCCCTGTCCGGCGACTGGACCTGGCCGGCCAGTGGTTCGATCGCGGGTTCCGGCAGTGGAGCCGACCCCCGATGGGTGTGGGACGACGTGGCCGATCCGCTCCTCGCCTCACTGCTCGACCGCGGTGTCATACCCGAGGTCAACCGGCTGCTGTACGACTGGAACCGCAACGACCAGCCCCTGCCCGCGGGACTGCCGGAGGATCTGCGGGCCTTCATCGAGCAGGCGCGTCAGCTCCCGTCGTGGGCCGACGCCGCCCTGCTGGATGCCGGGGCGCGCTTCCATGCGCTCAAGGGCAACTACATCGTCGTCCTCACCATTGTCGGCGCCGGGATGCTGGCCACCGCCATCCCCAAGGAGGCACGCGCCGTCTATTACTCCGCGGGCGGCGCGGATCTGAAAGACCGGATCGCCAAGACGAACATCCTGGCGTACGCGGTCAGGCCCCAGAACGCCTGGGGCGCCGGCGGCACGGCCGTGGTCGAGGCTGTGAAGACCCGGCTGGTGCACGCGGCGGTGCGGCACCTGCTGAAGTCGTCCCCCCACTGGTCCGGCCCTGTCCCGATCAGCCAGGAGGACATGCTCGTCACGTGGCACACCCTGGCGACCTACTCCATGCGCGGGATGCGGGAGTGGAAGGTGCGCATCTCCTCCACGGAGGCCGAGGGGTACCTGCACTCGGTGCAGATGCTGGGGCACATGCTCGGCATCAGGGACGAGTTCCTCCCCGCCACCTGGGACTCCTCCTACACCCAGTCGGACCTGGTCCTGCCCAGGAACATGGGGCCGACCCCGGAGGGGGTGGAACTCAACGCCATCCTGCGGGACATGCTCGCGGAGCTGACCAGCCTCGGCGGCATCGACAAGTCTCTCGTCAACGCCTTCGCCAGGTACCTCACCGGCAACCAGGTGGCCGACTGGAACGGCGTCCGCCGCGAGCCGCTGTGGGACCCGGTGGTCAAGACCGCTTGGCCGCTACTGGTGCAGTTCCGGGAGGGCGTGATCGGGCTGCCGCTGGTGCCCGCCGCAGCCTGGCTTCTCGACGAGATGGTCAAGAAGTGGACCACGTACTACCTCACCAAGGGGGCACAAACCAAGATCGTGATTCCGACGGGCAACCGGCCCGGCTGATCACGGTCTAGGGGTGCTGCTCGTTTTGACGGGCTCCGCGCGGGTCGCACCACCCATCTCCTTGGCCTGGTCGTAGTGGAGGGGCGAGCCGCAGCGGGATAGATACGAATCTACAATGTAAAGGCGCTCACAGTTGATTCATCCCTCCGTAACTCTGTGTCGCGCAGTCCAGCACCGTCTTGGCACCGACAGCGGCCCGGAGCCGGCCTGCTCCTGTGCCCTGGCTGCGGCGAGCTGCTCCTCGGATCCTCAGAAAGATTCAGACAACTATGGCTCCTGGGTTATTACATCTAAGGTTGATATCGCCGGAGTGCTATGTATCTGGAGGCGTGATGGAGTTGAACTCGCTCAGGCAGTTCCTGGTGGTGGCGCGGCTGGAACATCTCAGCGGCGCGGCCGAAGAGCTTCGCGTCGCCCAGCCGTCGCTGAGTCGTACCATCGCCCGGCTGGAGAGCGAGCTGCGCACACCGCTGTTCGACCGGAGCGGCCGGCTGCGGCTGAATGACGCGGGCAAGCTCTTCCGCGATTACGTCGAACGCTCCCTGGGTGAGCTGGATGCGGGGCGGCGAGCCGTGGCCGAGGCCGTGAGCGAGGGTGTGGGCACTGTACGGCTTGCGTCGGAGACCTTCCTCACGCTCACCGGGCCGCTGGCGGCCTTCAAGCGAGCTCACCCGACCATTGAGGTCGAACTCCGCTGGATGGCGGCCGAGGACATGGGTCGTCACCTGCGGGCTCAGGACGTCGACCTGTGCGTCGCATCCCAGCCGATCTCCGCTGAGGGACTGGAGACGGTCCAACTGCTGGATGAGGCGGTCGGTGTGGCGACGCCGCTCGAGCATCCGCTGGCGAGCCGTACGTCGGTGAGCATCGACGAGCTCGCCGACGAGCCTTTCGTCAGCGCCCGTAAAGGGCACTGGCAACGCCGCCTCCTGGATCGTCTTTTCGCCGCACGAGACCATACCCCGAAGATCGTCTGCGAGGTCGACGAGCCCAGCGCCATCGCGGCCCTGATCAGCGCGGGGCTCGGCATCGGCCTCGTCCCCGCCTTCGCCCGGACCACCTCCACGCGGGTCCCCGCCGCCTGGGTCCCTGTAGACACCCCTGACTGCCGTCGCGCGGTCACCCTGTACTGGGGCGCCGGCAGTCACCTGTCCACCGCCGCGCGCCTGATGCGCACCACGATCGCCAACTGGAACTGGATCACCGGCGAGCCGCAGGAGAAGCGCTGATGACGTGCTTCATGATCGGCGGAGAAGGGGGACAGCGAGCTCGTGGGCCCTCAGCGGCAGGTCCGTCGGGGCGGAGCTCGGAGCTCGGGGTTGGTCAACGGCGCCGCGCCGAGTGTGATCACGCGGCCAGGGCTGGTCGGCGGTGACCTCGGGAGGATCTCGGCTCACCAGGTACGGCTTGGCGCGTTCGGCAGGAGGTCCAGCAGGGGTGTGTCGGGGTCGGCGAGTTGTTGCGGGTCGGCGGGGTGCGCTGTGGCGATGAGGGTGCGCAGGTGATCGGCGGCGCCCCGGTTGTCGATGGTCAGGGCGGCCACGGGGATGCTGTGGTCGAGCCAGAAGGCGGTGAATCCGTGATCGGCGTGCTCGCCGCGGGTGATGATGCGGTCCCAGGTGGTGGGGAGTCCGAGGTATTCGAGGGTGGAGCCGTACTGGGTGGAGAAGAAGTAGGGGACGGGGTCGATGGTGGTGGGCTTGCCGAGCAGGGTGCCGGCGGCGACGGCGCCGTGGGTGACGGCGTTGTGCCAGTGTTCGATCCGTACGGGGTTCAGGTAGCGCGGGTGCTGGTGGCGGGTGACGTCGCCGGCGGCGACGGCGGCCGGGTGTGAGGTGCGCAGGTGTTCGTCGGTGAGGATGCCGCCGTCGACGCGTAGTCCTGCTTTCTGGGCGAGTTCGGTGTTGGGGGTGGCGCCGACGCCGACGATGACGAGGTCTGCGGGGATCGTCCGTCCGGTGATGGTCTGGACGGCTTCGACCGAATGCGTGCCGAGGATGGCCTCGACGCCGTCGCCGAGGAGCAGGTTCACGCCGTGGTCGCGGTGGCGGCGGGTGATGAGGCCGCCGATCTGGTCGCCCAGTACGTGGTAGAGCGGTGTGGGCAGGGGGTCGATGACGGTGGTGTGGTTGCCGAGCGTACGGCTGGCGGCCGCGAGTTCGGAGCCGAGCCAGCCGGCGCCGATGACGACGACGTTGCCGGCCGCGCGCAGGGCCGCGGCCAGGTGTTCGCTGTCGTCGCGGTTGCGCAGATAGCGGACGCCGTCGAGATCGGCGCCCGGCACCTGGAGGCGGCGCGGGCGGGCGCCGGTGGCGATCAGCACCTGGGTGAAGGGGAACTCGGTGCCGTCGGCCAGCCGTACTCGCCGGGCGTCCAGATCGAGGGCGGTGGCAGGGGTGCCGAGTGCCAGCGCGACGTCGTGGTCGGCGTAGAACTGCGGCTTCAGTACGTCAAGATCGGCGGGCCCGGTGGTGCCCAGGAGGTAGCCCTTGGACAGGGCTGGGCGCTGGTACGGCAGATGTGGTTCGTCGCCGATGAGGGTGATCGGCCCGTCGTAGCCGTGGTCGAGTCGCAGGGCCTGGGCGGCTTTCGCGCCGGCCAGGCTCGCTCCGATGATGACGATGCCGGGATCGGCGGTCATGGCGATCTTCCTGAGCTCGATGAGGCGCTGGACCGGGGTGGCGGTGTCCCGATGCCGCTCGGTAAAGCGCGGTATCGGGACACCGGACGATCGGTGGATGGGGGCCTTGCGGCTGTCCGTCCGGATCGGGTCATTTCTGGAGAACGGCCTGGATCTCGAGGCTGATCGACACTTTGTCGGCGACCACGACGCCCCCGGCCTCCATCGGGGTGCTGATGTCGATGCCGAAGTCGCTGCGCTTGATCTCGGCGGTCGCGGAGAAGCCGGCCCGCTGGCCACCCCACGGGTCCGGGCCGAACCCGCTCACCTCGACGGCCAGCGGCACCTGCCGTGTGACCCCGTGCAACGTCAGCTCACCGTCGATGGTCCAGCCGTCGCCGGTCTGACGGATGCCGGTCGAGCGGTAGCTCATCGTCGGGTACTTCTCGATCTCGAGGTAGTCGGCGCTGCGGAGGTGGTTGTCGCGCAGTTCGTTGCCGGTGTCGATGGACGCGAGGTCGATCGCCGCGGTCACCGATGAGCCCAGCGGGTCCTCGCTCGTGACGATCGTGACGTCGTAGCCGGTGAAGCGGCCACGCGTCTTGCTGATCATGAGATGACGGACGATGAAAGCGACCTCGGAGTGCATCGGGTCGGCCTTCCAGGTGCCGGCCAGGTAGCCCGGGATCTCGACGGTCGCGGGGACGGTGTTCATGGCTTTCTCCATGGATGTGGTGCCGCGGTGACGCGGTGCAGGTGGGGGTGGGGTGGCGGGATCAGGGCTCGAGGTCGACGACGCCCTTGCCGCTGGTGACGTCGAGCGGCACCGAGACCTGGTCGTGCACGATCAGCCACATACCGTCGATCTTCTGGAGGCAGTACGTGACCCTGACCCACATACCGCTCATCGCCGTCCCGTTCTTCAGCGTGCCGCTGAGACGGGCGAAGGCGTGCCCGAACGCCATGTCATCGCCCACGGTGAGCGTCAGGTCGCGGACCTCATATGTCACACTCTCGAAGAACGTGAACACGGGCGCCCAGTTCTTGAGCTTCGCCTCGATCCCCACGTGCTGGAGCGGCGGCTCGATGTCGAAGGACACGATGTCCGTCGCGTAGAGGCGCTTCAGACCCTCGGGATCCTTGCCTTGGAGCCCTTCGACGATCTTGCCGACCAGCTGGCGGATCTCGGCTTCGTCTGCCTCGCGTTGCGCGGTCATCGATATCCCGGTCTTTCCCTTTGCGGTGGAGTCTTGGCTTCTCACGCCTCTGACGCTATGGCTCGGAAGTTATATTGTCCAAGATAAATATTGCTATGGCGTTATGCTCGGGGAGGCATGATCGGAGCTGAGTCTGAGAGTGAGGCGACCATGCAGACGTTCTGGCCGGCCCTGCCCGGGCTGCTGGTCGCCGTCCGGTTGCCCTGGGTGACGCAGGGGGCGGACGAGCTGCTGCTCAAGGGGCAGCGCCGGGGCGGGTCACGGTCGCGGTGATCTGTCCGAAGTAGGGGACAGGTCGTTACCGTTGCCCCGGGCAGTCCCGGGGACCGACGGTCTGCCCAGCACCGACGACGGTGACCTGGGCAGGGCTTACCGGTGCCCTGACGGCGGCGGCCGTGCACACGATCTGTTCGACGGCCAGTGTGGACAGTTCGTCGGCGGGGGTGGACAGGTTCACCGCCACGTCGCCGGCCGGCCTGACGGTCACCGAGAACGGGGCGGCTTCGGGCGGGACGTCGGTGGTGAGTCCGTGCGCCTGTTCCCTCGCGGTGGGCCCGGCTGCCAGCAGCGCGAGCGTGTCCGTCAGGAACATGGGACGACCACCGGGCCGCGTCACCGCGCTGAGCCGGCCGTTCTTCACCAGGTAGAGGGTGATCGTCATGGTCGATGCGACGGGTCCGCTCGGCGGTTCGCCGGCGAAGATGGCGTCGCTGGGGCGCACGCCGCAGCCGGCCACGGCGACGAGTGATACGAGGCCCGCGGCGAGCATGCGGTGGGCGAGGCGGGTCCTCACTCGGGGCCTCCGTCCGGATCGGGTGCCCGGCGTGGCAGGCGCAGCGTGAAGAGGGCGCCGCCGTCCGGGGCGTTGGTGACGGTGAGGTCGCCTTGGTGCAGGCGCGCGTTCTCCCGCGCGATGGCGAGGCCGAGGCCGCTGCCCTCGGACCTGGCCCTGGCCGCGGTGGCCTTGTAGAACCGGTCGAACACGTGCGGCAGCACCGCTTCGTCCAGCCCTGGCCCGTGGTCGCGGACCTCGAGAGTGATCCAGTGCGGGTCGGCGGAAAGCCGTACCGACACCGGTGGTTCGCCGTGCCGCAGGGCGTTGCCGACCAGGTTCGCGAGGATGACGTCCACTCGGCGCGGGTCCAGCCGCGCCGTCACTGCGGAGGGAAGCTCGGTGTGCACCGGCTCCGACCAGCCCCGGGCACGCAGGGTCGAGCGCACCAGCTCGGCCACGTCGACCTCGTTCAGCACCAGGGCCGCGACGCCGGAGTCGAACCTGCTGATCTCGATGAGGTCGTTCACCAGCCCGGTGAGGTTGAGCGTCTCCTGGCTGACCAGCCTGGCGGCCCTGCCGGCGGGCTCGGGGAGCTGGGCCGCCTCCTCGTCGAGGACGTCAGCGACCGCGGCGAGCGCGGCCAGCGGGGTGCGCAGCTCGTGGGACACGTCGGCCACGAACCGGCGGGCGTCGGCCTCCATCTCGCGCAGCTGCTTGACATGCCGTTCCAGCTCCGCGGCGGCGTTGTTGAACGTGCGTGCCACGTCGGCCAGCTCGTCGGAGCCGCGGACCGCGATCCTGGTCCGCAGCTCGCCCTCGCCCAGCAGGCGTGCCGCCCGACCGAGCTCGCGCACCGGGCGCAGCACGCCGCGGGTGGCCAGCAACGCGAGGACGACCGCGAACGCCAGGGCCGCCCCGCTGGTGAGCCAGGCGCGTGCGGCGAGCTCGTCGATGCTGCGCTGCTCGGGAAGCAGGCTGCGCGCGACGTAGACCTCGATGCCGGACGCCCGCGTCGTCCGGTTCTGCTCGGCGATCAGCAACGGCGTGCCGATGACGAGGTAGGGCGCGCCCCGCCACACCACGCGTTGCCACGCGACGACGCCGCCGGCCACCATCTGCCGCAGATCGGGTGGAATCGCCGCGACAGTCGGAGCCGGTGCGATGGGCGGGGCCGGCGCGTTCTCGTCCGGTCTCCTGCCCCCCGGCGGGGGCCCCAGCGCGCCGGCCACCGAGTACTCCCCGTGGTAGACGGCGACCACGAGGCTGTACTGGTCGACCACGGCGCGGGCGATCTCGCCGAGCTCATCCGGGCCCGGCGCCGCACTCCGCAACGGGAAGAGCGTCGTCTGCACACGGTTCTTCATCGCCTGCACCGCGCCGTCCTGGGCCCGCTGAAGGATGTCGTTGCGGGCCTGAACGTACATCGCGCCGGACACCGCCGCCGCGGTGACCACACACAGCAGCGCGAACGCGAACAGCAGCCGGGCGCGCAGCCCCAGGCTCGGCCGAGGTGTCACCGGCGGCTCACACCGGCCCGAACCGGTACCCGAACCCACGCACCGTCTGCACGTAGACGGGCGCCGCCGAGTTGTCCTCGATCTTCGCGCGCAGCCGCTGCACGCACGCGTCCACGAGACGCGAGTCGCCGAAATACCCGTGCTCCCACACCGACTCCAGCAGCTGCTGGCGGCTGTGCACCCGGCCCGGCGTGCCGGAGAGCTCGAGCAGCAGGCGCAGCTCGGTCGGGGCGAGGCTGACCGGCACGCCGCGGTGGGAAACCACCAGCCCGGCCCGATCGATGGTCAGGTCCCCGTACCGCTCCAGCTCCGCCTGGTCCCGGCCGATCCGCCGGAGCACCGCGCGAATGCGTGCCTCGAGCACCCTGGGCTGCACCGGCTTGACCACGTAGTCGTCGGCGCCCGCCTCCAACCCGGCCACCACGTCCATGTCGTCGCTGCGCGCGGTCAGCATGATGATCGGCACCTCCCCGGCGGCCCGGATGCGGCGGCAGACTTCGAACCCGTCCATGCCAGGCAACATCAGATCGAGCACGACGACGTCGGGAAGGTTCGCACGCAGCCGGTCCAGCCCCTGCTCGCCGGACTCCACCGCGCTCACCCGGTGCCCATGCCGGGTCAGGGCCAGGTCGAGGCCCTCCCGCACTGCCGGGTCATCCTCGATCAACAACACTCGCGACCCGCCGCGTATCACCGCACGCTCCGTAACTCGCCTGTCGGCCAACCTCATCCACTGTCGGCCAGCCGTGTCCCCACCTCGTTCGCGCCGTGTCATGGTTGTGTCACGGTCGTACCGACGGTGTCCGCCGTCGAGGAACCATGACATGCGGCGGACAACGCGCGCACATTCGGCGCCAATCGTATTCGGCATGAACGAACCACGCACCATCCCATCTCGGCCCCGAGACCGGCTGTACGCCGCGATCACGCTGGTGCTCGCCGTTCTCCTGCTGCCCGCGGCGCTCGTCCGCCATCCCGGCCGCGCCCGCGAACTGGCCTGCCGCTGGGCGTTACAGCTGCGATTCCCCTCCGAGGACCTCACCGGACTCACCGACGGGGCCATGGCGGCGTTCACCGCGGCGCGCACCGAGGCGCTCTGGCGTCACGGCCAGCTCATCGGCCTCACCTCGGGGTACCGTGATCCCCTCGTCCAACAACGGATGTTCGACGAGGAGGTGCGCCGCTCCGGCTCCCCGGCCTCGGCACGAATGCTCGTGCTGCCGGCGGCGGAATCCAGCCACGTCAAGGGCATTGCGCTGGACGTGCGCCCCCACGAAGGCGCGCGCTGGCTCGAGGAACACGGCGCCCGCTACGACCTCTACCGCCTCTACGACAACGAGTGGTGGCACTTCGAGTACCGCCCAGAGCGCGGCGGCACGCCACCACGACGACGCCCCCACCCCGGCGTGGCCTACGCGACGGAGAACGGGGACGAGATGTAGCGCAGGTACGGATCCGGGGACGTTGACGGGTTTGCGGCCGAGAGCGCACTCCCCGAAAGCAGGGCCAAGGATCTCGCTCTTGCTGCGGAAATGGTGTCCTGCGCGACGCCTTGAACCGCGCGCCGAGCCTTAGACGGCGAGATGGTCGCCCGTTCGCTCGGCAGCGGCTGTGTTGGGCAGGAACAGCGCCCCGAGCGCCAGGCCGATCAGTCCGGCGGCCACGAACGCCAGCAGGGTCGGCAGGTTGCGGAACGCCGTCTGGGAGCCCGGCATGAGCGCTATGACCGTGTACATGAGGGTCACCGCACCGAACGGCAACTGCCGGCGGCGCACCATGAGCAGCACCGGGCTGAGCATGACGACGTTGGTGACGACCATCGCGACGGCCACCCGATCGGCGCCCACGGCGACAGGTCTCGGGCCGGCGCCCCGTGGCGCGGTGCCCGAGCGACGGCCGGGCGCCGACATGGGGGGGTTCCACGCCGAGCGCAGCGCAGTCGTGAGGATGAGCATCATCGTCACGACGAGGCCGAGGTGTGACGGGCTGAAAAAGATGTTGATGGTCGTCTCGATGCCGAGGACGGTGTGCCACATCATAGCGCCGTCACCAGGTCCGTCCTGGGGGACACCCATCCGCGGGGCTGCCCCGTGTCCGCCATGAGTCGCCGGGTGCCGGCAGCGTCAGATGCCACTTTGTCAGGTCCTTCCCATGCTCACGCTGTTTCGGCGCTGAGGGTCTGCGCCACGGGCCGGCGGGCCGCCAGGCGTGCGGGCAGGGCGGTGAGGGCCGCTGTCGCCAGGAGAGTCGCGAGTACGGCGCCGAGCAGCCAGGGGGAGGGGGGATCCGCCGCATTATCGGCGGCGAAGAGCGAGAGCAGGCCGTTGCCCAGAGGGACGCCGATGACGGCGCCGGGCAGGCTGGGCAGGAGCTGGGCGGTGGACAGTCCCGCGGCGATCTGTCCGGGGGTGGCGCCGAGCGTACGTGCGATGGCCATGTTCGCCCGGGCCTCCATGGCGGTGGTCCAGGTGAACGTGATGGTGTTCACGACGGCGAGTGCGATCAGCAGGACGGTGACGGCGAGCATCAGCCGGCGGTCGTGCTCGCCGCGCAGGTTGGGCAGGGCGGAGGAGCCGTCCAGGCCGTAGCCTCTCTCCGGCTGGGCGTAGAGGGTCAGCAGGGCGACGATCGCGATCACCGTGGTGGCGGTGGAGCACGCCTGCAGTACGGCGCGGCCCGGCCGGCGGGCGGTCAGCCGTAGCCCGAGCAGCAGCGGCGTGGGCAGCAGCGCGGACATCGCGGCGAGCCAGGGCCGGTGACGGGGCTGGTGCGCGGTGGTGGTCAGCGCCGTGACGGTCGCCGTACGCATGGCCCGCAGGGTGGGACGCAGCGTGGACAGCACCGCCACCGCCATGGCGAGGACGGTCGCCGCGGCGACGGTGGCGCCGGTCAGCCCGACAGCGTCGCCGATCCGGCTGGCCGTGGGGCTGGCGATGGCGGGCACGGTCAGGCGGGCGATCACCAGCCCCAGCGCGTCGCCGGCCAGCGCCAGCGCCAGGTACTCGGTGAGCAGGACGGCGGCGATCAGACCCGGGGTGGCGCCGACGGCCTTGAGCAGCCCGGCCCGGCGTGTCTGCTCGACGGCGCGTCCCGCGGCCAGCGCCGCCACTCCGGTGATGGCCAGGAAGCCGAGCAGCCAGCTGCCGACGACCAGGATCGGCTGGGTGTCCTTGAGGATGACCATGTCCTGCTCGGCCGTGAACTGCCAGGTATGGAAGTTCACCGGGAGGGTGGAGTCGCGGTTGGCGTCCAGGAAGGCCTGCGCCGTGGCGGGGTCACGCAGCTTGACGTCCAGGGCCAAGGCCACCGGGAGATCTTGGGACGACGCCAGGGCCCGGGTATCTGCTCGGGTCATCCAGGCCAGGCCGCTGGCGTCGCTGGGACCACCGCCCGGCCCGATCTGCGCCGCCCAGGGGTAGATGGAGGTGGCCGCGGTCACGGCGATCCCGACGACGGGGTACGGGCGGCCGGCGATGGTGACGCGGTCGCCGACGTCGACGCCCAGCGCGGTGGCGAAGCCGCGTTCGAGGACCGTGCCGCCGGAGCGTACCCACTGACCCGAGGTCAGCAGCGGCCGGTTGACCGCGCCGGGCGTCTGGCTGAAACCTTGCACCACCACCGGGGACGAGATGGAGTCGCGCGTGGTGAGGTCGGCGTAGACGATGCGGTAGGGGCCATGGTGGGCGATGACGTCGGGCTCGTTCGCCAGCGAGGTCAGGGCTGAGGTCACGGTGGGGCCGGTGCCGCCGGAGAGTGCCACCACGTCCGGCCCGGCGGTGGCGGCGCGGGTCTGCTCGTACAGCGCGTCGCTCACGCCGCGCAGGGACAGGCCCAGTGCCATCGTGGCGGTGGCCACGGTCACCGCGAGCAGGAGCATCGCGGCCTGCGCCTGGTGCCGGCGGACGTCAGCCAGGACGAGGCGGACGACGAGCACGAGGGATCCCATGACGTTCAGCCCTCCAGCCCGATCAGCCCGCCGAGCCCGCGCGTGGGGGAGCCGGCCAGCCGCGTGTCGTCGACGAACATCCCGTCGCGCATCGAGACCAGCCGGTCCGCGGTGGCCGCGACCCGCTCGTCGTGCGTGACGATCACCAGCGTCTGTCCCGCCGTACGCAGCTCTTCGAAGATCCGCAGCACCTCGAGGGTCGCCGTGGTGTCGAGGTTGCCGGTCGGTTCGTCGGCCAGGACGACCAGCGGTTCGTTGACCAGCGCGCGGGCGACGGCGACCCGCTGACGCTGCCCGCCCGACAGCTGCGACGGCAGGTGCCGGGCACGGTCGGCGAGCCCGACCCGTTCCAGCAGCAGGCTCGTGCGCCGTCTGGCCTGGCGGCGCGAGCGCCCCGCCAGCAGCGCGGGCAGCTCCACGTTCTCGGCCGCCGACAGCTCCTCCACCAGATGGAAGCCCTGGAAGATGAACCCCACCGATCGGCGCCGCATGCGCGCCAGAGCCCGCTCGCTCAGCGTGTCGACGCGCCGCCCGGCCACCCACACCTCGCCGTCGGTGGGCCGTTCCAGGCCGCCCAGCAGGTGCAGCAGGGTCGATTTCCCGCAGCCGCTGGGCCCCATGACGGCCAGCGTCTGCCCCTCGGGCACCTCCAGGTCGACCTCGTCCACCGCGCGGACCCGGCTCTGCCCCTGACCGTGCGTCTTCACCAGGCCGCAGGCCCGGACCGCGGCGCTTGACACGTTCATCCACCCTCGACTTCGTCATCGGCCTTCGACCAGGCCCGCTCACAGGCATCCAGCCAGCGCAGGTCCGCCTGCAACCGCAGCACGACCCCTTCCAGCAGCAGGCCGGCGCCCGATCCCGCCGGCTCGGCCAGCGCCGCCCGCTGCGCCTCACGCAAGCGGCGCAGCAGCTCACGGCGCTGCGCCGCCACCAGCTCCACCGGGTCGGCCAGCCGGGCCGCGGCGGCAGCGGCGAGCTTGAGATGGAACTCCGCCAGGTCCGGTTTCGGCCAGCCCACCTCGGCCAGCCAGGCGGTCACCCGCTCCTGCCCGGCCGGCGTCAGCGCGTAGACCTTGCGCTCCGGCCGCTCGGGCAGGCCGTCGGCCCGCTCACAGACGACGAGCCCCGCTCGCTCCAACCGGGCCAACGTCACATAGATCTGACCGCGGTTCATCGACTCGCCCAGTGGGCCGAGACTGCGCCGCAGCCGAGCGTGCAAGTCGTACCCGTGCGACGGCTCCTTGGCGAGCATCGCCAGCACTGCGTCCTGCATGACACCCCCTAACGGTTGGCTAATAGATAGCGGTTACCCATGAGAGGTGTCAAAACGCGATATATGGCCATCTTGTGGACCGGCCCACCATCAGCAGAGGGACGGAGGGAAAGGCAGAGGCCGCGCCGGGCCGCCATTCTCGACAAGGCCGCGGTCTGACAACGGCCGGGCACGGCTCGGTGGTCGGGCCGCACGGCCCGACCACCGATACCGTCAGTTGGGCGAAAGTGCATGGTTCATTCCGGTTTTGCCCTTGGGCATAGGGTGGGCGGCATGGCGCTGCGACTTGTTCAGGTGAATTTCAAAGCTCGGGATGACTCGGCGCTCGGCCGGTTCTGGGCGGAGGCGCTCAACTGGGAAGTTTCCAGCGAGGGGCCCGGTGTGACCAACGTCGAACCGGTGGATTTCGTCTGGCCGGACCCCACCGCCGTCTGCGTCGATGTGGTCACCGTCCCGGACCCCCAAACGGTGAAGTACCGTGTGCACATCGATCTTGCCACCACCTCTGTGGCCCATCAGGCGGAGCTGGTCGCGCGTCTGAAGGAGCTCGGCGCGACGCCTGCCGATGCGGGCCAGGGCGACGTCCCGTGGGTCGTCCTCGCCGACCCGGAGGGCAACGTGTTCTGCGTCCTGGAGCCTCGGGAGATCTACCGGGACACCGGGCCGATCGCCGCGGTGGTGGTCGACTGTACGGATCCGCGGGCCATGGCCCGGTTCTGGGGCGAGGCGATGGACTGGACCCTGCACGAGGTGACCGACGATCATGCGCGGCTGCGCTCCGCCAAGGGGGTCGGGCCGTACCTGGAGTTCCTCCGCACACCCGTGAAGAACGTGTGGACCCGCGTCCATCTCGACCTGCTGCCGTACCCCGGTGACGATCAGGCGGCGGAGGTGGCGCGGCTGCGGGCGCTCGGCGCGACGCTCGCCGATGTGGGCCAGGGCGACGTCCCGTGGGTCGTCCTCGCCGACCCGGAGGGCAACGAGTTCTGCGTCCTCGGCCCGGCCTGAGGCGGAGCCTCCCGCCTGGGCCGGGGTGCCGAGCTCATGCCTGAGGAGCCGCGTGCGAGAGGTAAGGGGATTACCGCACCGATCTCCAGCTATTGCATAGGAAGCTTTCCTATTTAATACTGCGATCAATGCTGCGTATCGCGATGCGCGCGCTGCTCCATCATGCTCCAGCTGCGCGTGACGCCCTACCCCACCGGCTCGGCGCCTTACTACCGGAGGTCCCCGTGACTCGTCGTCTCCCTGCCTTCTTCACCGCCCTGCTCGCCTGTCTCGGCGCGCTGTCCATCTCCGCCGCACCAGCGCAGGCGGCAGTCGTGGAGGCGACCTACAGCCCGACCTCGCTCGGCGATTACTGCTCCGCCAAGGTCAACGCCTCCTCCACCATCGGCTTCTACAACGGCAGCCTGAGCTGCTACCGCTGGAGCACCGGCGGCTCCGGCATGACCTACACCGGCAGCGGAAGCGCCTCCGCCGCGTGCGCGTACTTCAACCCCACCTACACCTACCTCGGCTATGCACAGGGTGCCAGTCAGGCGCTGACCTGTAGGTACGCGGTCTGAGCTACGTCAGGCGCCGCCCTTCTCGGGGGCGGCGCCGGACGGTCCGCCGCGCTTTCAGCTGGTGGCGCCCCAGGTGAGAGAGAGGCCGGTGGCGGCGCGTTCGGTGCGGATCTCCATCATGCTGCCGAGGATGGTGGCATGGTCGGACACCACGGGCGTGGCGTCGAGCGTGTAGGTGATCCGGCTGCTGACGAGCACCGGACTGCCCTGCGACTCGTGGAGGTGGCGGGCGGCGGCGGGGTCGAGCAGACCGGGCCGGACCACCTCGGCCGCCCGCGCGACCGTCACTCCCGCGTCGGCGAGCGCCGTGTAGAGGGAGACGGCGGTGAAGTCGCGGTCGCGGATCCGGTCGGCCACCGGCCGGCGAACCCAGGACACCTGGTGTACGGCGGGACGTCCCGCGAACTCGCGGACCCGCTCCAGCCGCAGGGCGGTGTCGCCGGGACGCAGCCGCAGCTCCGCCGCGATCCGGGCGGGGGCCCGGCGCACCGCCCGCCCGGCCACCACGGTACGCACGTCGTGGCCCTGTTTACGCAGATCGTCGACCAGGCTGCGGAGCGAGTCGAGCTGGTACGCCAGGTGGGGCGGGGCGACGAACGTACCCCTGCCGGGCTGCTGCACGATCAGCCGCTGGTCGCTGAGCTCCCGCAACGCCTGACGCAGCGTCATGAGGGTCACCCCGTAGGAGGCGCTCAGCTCCCGTTGCGGCGGCAGGGCCGCACCGGGGGCGTAGTGCCCCGACCGGATCTTCGCGGCGAGGTCGGCGGCGATGGCGCGGTATCTCGCCTCGTGCCCGGCGTCGGAGGTCATCGTGGTCGGTCACACTCCTGGTCGAGGGCTTGCCGCAGGGTCGCGAGGAAGGCCCGCAGGTCGTCCGGCCCAGCCCCGTCGAGCACCCGCCGCATGACCGCGGCGCCGACCACCACGCCGTCGGCGTGCCGGCGGGCTTCGCGTGCCTGGTCCGGGGTGGAAATGCCAAATCCTAGCAAGACCGGCCGGTCGGTGACGCGCCTGACCCGCTCGGTGAGCTCCGCCGCCGAAGCGGCGAGGGCGGCCCGTTCACCGGTGGTGCCCATCACCGACACCGCGTAGACGAATCCGCGGCTGCGGCACGAGATCTCCGCCAGCCGCGGCTGCGGCGTCGCCGGCGACGCCAGCAGGGCCAGCTCGATCTCGGCGGCGGCGGCCACGTCCGTCAGCTCGTCCGCCTCGTGCACCGGCAGGTCGGGCACGATCAGGCCGCCGACGCCGGCCCGGCGCAGCGCGGCGCAGAACGCCTCGGGACCGTCGTGCAGCACCAGGTTGTAGTAGGTGCTGACGACCAGCGGCACACCCACGTCCGGCATGCCGGACAGGTCGGCGAGGATCCGGCGGGTACTCGCTCCCCGGGCCAGTGCCGTGCCGCTGGCCTGCTGGATGGTGACGCCGTCCAGCGTGGGGTCGGAGAAGGGCAGGCCGACCTCGATCGCGTCCGCCCCGGCGGCGGCGAACGCCCGCAGGTAGTCCGTCCAGCCGGGCGTGATCCCCCCGGTGACGTACGGCATGAGCAGGCCGTGGCCGGTGTCCCGGCGGGCACGCAGGTGGCGTTCGACCGCGCCCGCGGCCAGGGTGGGGTTCGTCACAGCAGCTCCTTCAGGGTTGAGACGTCCTTGTCTCCCCGGCCGGACAACGTCATCAGCACCGTCGATCCCGCGGGCAGGTCGCCGGTGTCCGCCGCGCGGATCACCCAGGCGAGGGCGTGCGCCGATTCGAGCGCCGGGAGGATGCCTTCGGTACGCGCCAGCCGTACCGCCGCGCCGATCGCCTCGTCGTCGGTCACCGTGACGTAGCGGGCCCGGCCCAGGTCGCGCAGGTGGGCGTGCTCCGGGCCGACTCCCGGGTAGTCGAGCCCGGCGGCGAGGGATTGCGCCTCGGTGATCTGCCCGTCGTCGTCCTGCAGGAACAGCGAGCGGCAGCCGTGCAGGACGCCGAGCCGGCCGCGGGCCGCCCCGGCGCCGCCCTCCGCCTCGACACCGACCAGGCGCGCCGGGGTGTCGGCGAATCCGGCGAACGTGCCGGCCGCGTTGGACCCGCCGCCGACGCACGCGACCACGTAGTCCGGGACGCCGGTCGGTAGCTCGGCGGCGCACTGCCCGCGGGCCTCGTCGCCGATGACCCGCTGGAACTCCCTGACCATCCATGGGTACGGATCCGGCCCGACGACCGAGCCGATGCAGTAGTGGGAGTCGCCGGTCGCGCCCACCCAGTGCCGCATGGCCTCGCTGGTCGCGTCCTTGAGGGTACGGCTGCCCGTGGTCACCGGAATCACCTCGGCGCCCAGCATGCGCATCCGGAAGACGTTCAGCGCCTGCCGCTCGATGTCGCGCTCGCCCATGAACACCGTGGCTTCCAGCCCGAGCAGCGCGGCGGCGGTCGCGGTGGCCACCCCGTGCTGGCCCGCTCCCGTCTCGGCGATCAGCCTGCGCCGTCCCATCCGGGTGGCCAGCAGGGCCTGGCCCAGCACGTTGTTGATCTTGTGGGATCCGGTGTGGGTGAGATCCTCGCGCTTGAGGTACAGCTGCACGCCGAGCGCCTCCGACAGCCGGCCGGCCGGTGTGAGCGGGGTCGGCCGCCCGGCGTGCACGGCGAGCAGTCGCGCCAGGGCGCCGCGGAACCCCGGATCCACCCAGGCCTCCCGGAACGCCTCGTCCACCTCGCGGCAGGCCTCCACCAGGGACTCCGGCGCGTACCGTCCGCCGTACTCGCCGAATCGGCCCCGCGCTCGGGGCTCGCCCATCGTCCCGTCCGGCGGGACCGGCTCTCGCCACGGCAACAGATGTCGCATGCCATGCTCCAATCGTTCTATAACTTTGTGATGAGTTCTAGAACAGTGAGTGTGGCATAGGCGGCGTGGACGCGCCACCACCGGTGCTCGGCACGGCAGCCAGGAGGGCCTTCGACCGCGAATCGCCGCACGAGCCTGCGGATCAGTCCTCAGCGCCTGGCGCCCAGAGGTCCTGGGGTCCAGGCCGAAGACGGCGGCGAGGTGGAGAGGGTCGGGGCCGTGGGTGAGGGCTTCTTCGAGCTGCCGGTCGCAGGCGGCCGGCGGTTGGGAACTCGGGGGCTATTTCTTATCCGGGGAAGAAGCCCTGGGCCAGGGGCCGCAACGGTGAGAGGACTCAGGGAACACCGGCGTTATCGCTTGACTGGATGCTGTTCTCACCCCTCGGGGTTTCTCCCGATCAGCGCCTGCACTGCCCGACCGGCCAGCGCACGGGTCTCCGATTCGGGATGCCGGCGATAGAGGGCGACCAGCTCATCCAGGAAATGGAGCCAGCCAGTCAGGCCGGCCGCCTCGATCGCGGCCAGCGTCAGGTTGTCGTCTGAACTGTGCAAGGCCTGCCGGATGAGGGCGATCGACTCCTGATCCGGTTCCTCGGCTGCGATGGCCATCCGTACCAGTGCGCCGTGATCCGATTCCGTTCGTTCTCGTGCACGAGACCGAAGATCTTCGAAACTCGCCACGGGCAGCCGCATCTTCAGAAAGGCGGCCATCCGGTCCAGTGTTTCGTCCGGAGCAGTGAGCATGAGGTAGTCCACCGGCGTTTTGCTGTCGTTCGCCACGGACAGCCACACGGTCCCCTCCGGGTCCCGGTACCGATGCTCGATCACATGCGCGGTGCGCGGTACCAGCGCGTCGTAGGTGAGGTCGATTCCCTCCTGCTCCTCGAGCTCCACCAATAGATCATCAATGTCGTTCACAAGGTCAGGCCCCTGCACCGGAGGGGCCAACACCAGGTACGAGTCCGCCACCATCGCCGAAGTCCCATCGGTCGCCGTCCATGAGCACTGCGTCATGCTGTCAGGCCGAATATCATCCCGCATCCGAATCCACGACGGGCGTGGCCCCTGCCCCCTCCAGGGGCCAGGTGACTCGGGACGTTGAGGGGCCATGGGCGGGGACGTCCTACCGCGCGGGGTGGAGCTGGTCGCGATGAAATCGTTGCCCGAGGAACTCGCGCGGCAGGAGCCGGCGACCCCTGGGTATTGACTCCCGCAACGATCTCTTCGGTCTTTTCGGCC
The DNA here is from genome assembly GCF_039535785.1 of Nonomuraea helvata. Taxonomy (NCBI): domain Bacteria; kingdom Bacillati; phylum Actinomycetota; class Actinomycetes; order Streptosporangiales; family Streptosporangiaceae; genus Nonomuraea; species Nonomuraea helvata. The sequence goes on along the minus strand of NZ_BAAAXV010000012.1, from coordinate 720,824 downwards.
TGGTGGTCGACGGAGGTCTCGACACGCGACGCAAGGATCTCGCCGCCCATGGCTGTCCCCGCGTTCCTCGATCCCAGGACGCCGGGATGGCGGGGAGCCGGCTCCCGGCAAGTGATCGTCAAGCGTTCTCCAACCACGGCCCCTTATGTTGCGGGCATGCCTAACGTCGGTTTGGTCGAGATCATCATCATGTTTCTCATCCCCCTGGCGGCTCTCTGGGTCGTCATCTACACCGCTGTACGGGCGGCGATCCGCCACAGCAGGTGACACCCTGGCCGATGTCCCCGGCGCGCAGCTCCTCGGCCAGGTAGGCGAACATCAGCGTCTTGACCGCCGCCTCCGGACAAGAGGGAGCCACCGGCCCAGCGAAGGCATTCGGCTCACACGCCGTCATCAATCGACGGGACACCCGATAGGCCGTCCGCTCCACCGATGTCACCGCACACGCATATCAAAGAAATGCGTTCCGCCTGTCAGAAGTTCCAAGCCGACCTGCCCCCGAAGAGTTGTTTGTCCAGCACGCCGTACGCGTGCTGGACAACTTCGGGACCGCTAGACCAGGGGATACGGCTTACCGATTCACCCGACGAAGGGAATCGACATGGAACGACAGTCCCGCAGGAAGCTCGCGAGCGGTCTGGGCCTTGTGACGGCAGCCATGTTCGCCACCGCTGTCATCACCTCCGTACCCGGCTTGTCGTACGCCTCGACCGCGAGCACCTCGTCGAGCAGCGCGACCGCCACGCTCTTCGCCCCGAACCGATGCCACCTCAGGACAGAGGCCAACCCGAACAGCGTGTGGGTGCCCCCGAACTACGAAAGCTGCTACGACTGCTTGAACAGAGCGGCCTACCTGCACTCACAAACCGGCATCGACTACTACTGCACCTACAACCCAAGCAATGGCAAGACCGACCGGCACTACGACCTGTAAGGCCGGATCCAGCCCAGTCCCAGGCTGTCGCCGGCTACCCGGGCGTAAATCGCGTTGGAGCCGCCCGTCTACCCTAGGGGGCAGGACGGGCGGTTCATCGCGTAATCACCCCCCGATGGCTATAGTCGATTCCGGTTGTCAAGCGGCGATCTTCGCAGAATGACAACCGGCGATCGTTCGGCCATGGGGGCGGGTTCATGGGACGACCGGAACGGCCGCTTGACCCTGACGCGGGCCCGTTACAGCGGTTCGCGCACGAGCTGAGACAGTTACGCGCCGGGGCCTCTCGCTCCAGCTACCGCGAACTGTCCAGGCGCGCGCACTACTCGGTGACCGCACTGTCCGAGGCGGCAGGTGGGGGGATCTTTCCCACGCTGGCGGTCACGTTGGCCTACGTCGAGGCCTGCGGCGGTGACACCAAGGCCTGGGAGAAACTCTGGCGAGAGGTCGCCGCGGAGCTGGCCGCCGCCGACGCCGGCGCGGAGGATCAGATGGACCAGGATGCGCCCTACCTCGGCCTGGTCACCTTCGATCCTGACGACGCGGACCGGTTCTTCGGCCGGCGCGAGCTGGTGAACGAACTGTCCGCGCGATTACGCGACACGTCCCTGCTCGCGGTGTTCGGCGCCTCAGGAAGCGGCAAGTCCTCCCTGCTTCGAGCCGGCCTGCTCCCGGCGTTGCGGGACAGCGCCGCCTCGGAAGGCCAGGACCGCCCGACGCTCCTTCTCACGCCAGGCGCGCACCCCTTGGACGAACTCGCGGTGGGCCTGGCCAGCCTCAGCGGAACCTCCGCCCCCTCCCTGTACGCCGACCTGGTGGCCAACCCTTCGAACGTCCGGCTGGCGATCGGTCAGATACTGGCGGGCAGGCCCAAGAGCGCGCGCATCGTGATCGTCGTCGACCAGTTCGAGGAGGTCTTCAGCCTCTGCGACGACCAGAAGGAGAGAACCCTCTTCCTGGACTCGCTGCTCGCCGCGGCGGAGGAGACCAACGATCGAGCCCGCGTCGTCCTGGGAATCCGCGCGGACTTCTACGCCCGCTGCGCCGAACACCCGCCGCTGGTGGCCATGCTGCGCGACCGGCACCTGCTGATCGGTCCCATGGAGGACGACGACCTCCGACAGGTGATCATCGGCCCGGCGCTCCGGGCAGAGCTCAAGGTCGAGCGGGCGCTCGTCGAGACCATCCTCAGCGACGCACGAGGTGAGCCCGGCGCGCTGCCGCTGATCTCCCACGCCCTGCTGGAGACGTGGAAGCGCCGCAAAAGCGGCACGTTGACGCTGGCGGGGTACCGGGAAGCAGGAGGTATCCAGGGCGCCATCGCGCAGACCGCCGAGCAGATCTACGACGGGCTCGACGCCGGTGAGCGAGATCTGGCCAGGAACGCGTTCCTCCGCCTGACGGCGCTGGGGCAGGGAACCGAGGACACGCGCAGGCGCGTCCCGCCGGAGGAACTGCTGGCGGGGCCGGACGGGGCGGCGATGAAGGCCGTACTGTCCCGGCTGACGGCGGCGCGGCTGCTCACCGTCGACGAGGACAGCGTCCAGGTGGCTCACGAGGCGGTGATCCGTTCCTGGCCGAGGCTGCGGGGCTGGCTCGCCGAAGACCGGGAACTCGTCCGGCTCCAGCGGCGGCTCACCGACGCCGCCACCGAGTGGGAGCAGCACGGGCGCGAGGACGAGCTGCTGTACCGGGGAACGCGGCTGGCGGCCTGGGAGGACCGCGCGCTCGACCGGCTCAACGACCTGGAACACGCGTTCCTGGCAGCCAGCAGGGTACGCGCGCGCCGGGAGCGGGCGGCAGCGGGCCGTCGGGTGCGCGCGGCTCTGATCAGCCTGGTGGCGGTGGCGACCGTGGTCGGAGCGCTGGCCGTGATGGCGCTGGTGAACGCGAACCGGGCGGAGAAGGAGCGAGATCTCGCGTACTCCCGCCAGTTGGCGGCGAACGCGCGTGGCCAGCTCCAGCTGGACCCGCAGCTCGGACTGCTGCTGGCCCGGCGGGCATACGCGGTCAGCCCGACGGAGGAGGCCACGGCGGTGCTCCGGCAGGCCACCGTCGACTCGCGGATCCGGCTCATCGTGCCCCTCGCTGGGGGCAAGGTCTGCGGCGTCGCGTTCAGCCCGGACGGGCGGCATCTGGCCGCCGGCAGCGGGGACGGCACCGTACGGGTCTGGCAGGTGTCCGCACAGGGGCTGCCCACCGGCGATCCGGTGGTGCTGCACGACCATGCCGGTGAGGCGTGGAACCCCGTGTTCAGCACGGAGGGACGCTACGTGGCGACAGGCGGCATCGACGGAACGGTCAGCGTGTCCGACTGGGCCGGCGGTGGCGGTCCGCTGGTGCTGCGCGGCCACCGTGGTCCGGTGTGGGGCGTCTCGTTCAGCCCCGACGGGCGACGTCTGGCAAGTGCCGGGGACGACGGCACGGTGCGGATCTGGAAAGCGCCGGATGGCGGCAGGTGGACCGGCGGCTCGGCTGCAGGAGGCGGTGCTCCCCAGGTGCTGCGCGGCCACGATGGGCGGGCTCTGCAGGTCGTGTTCAGCCCGGACGGGCGGAGACTGGCCAGCAGCGGCGGCGACGGCACCGTAAGGATCTGGGACCCGGCCGGCAAGGCGGAAACGGTCGTGCTGCGCGGCCACGAGAATTCCGTGGAAGGACTGCAGTACAGCCCGGACGGGCGGAACCTGGTCAGCGGCAGTACCGATGGCACGGTGCGGGTGTGGGACGTGACCGGACAGCACGCACCGGCAGTGCTGCGCGGGCACGACGGCACGGTGGAGGGTGCGGCGGTCAGCCGCGACGGCCGGAGGATCGCCAGCGTGGGCAACGACGGCACGGTCCGGATCTGGAACATGGCCAGCAACATCGACCCGCTCGTTCTGCGCGGCCATCGTGGTACGACGTGGAACGCGTCGTTCAGCCCGGACGGGCGCACGCTGGCGAGCGCGAGCGATGACGGGACGATGCGGCTGTGGGACGTGGCGTACACCGGTGACGCGGTGATCCTGCGAGGTCATAGCGGGGGGACCGTGTACGACGCGGCGTTCAGCCCGGACGGGCGACGCGTCGCCAGCGCCGGTATCGACGGCACGATCCGCGTCCGGAACATCGACGGCAGCGGTGACACGCTGGTGCTGCGCGGCCACAAGGCGGACGTCCTCGGAGTCGCCTTCAGCCCGGACGGGCGGCGACTGGCGAGCACAGGCGCTGACAGCACGGTACGGATCTGGCACGCCGACGGGACCGGCCAGACCGTCGTGTTGCGCGGCCACAGGGGAAACGTGTGGAACGCCGCCTTCAGCCCGGACGGCACGCGGGTGGTCAGCGGAGGTGACGACGGCACCGTACGGGTCTGGCACACGGACGGGACCGGAGCGCCGGTCGTCATGGACAGCCCCCAGCGCCAGGTCCGGTATGTCGGGTTCAGCCCCGACGGGCGGCGAGTGGCGAGCGCAGGCGTGGACGGCACGATCCTGATCCAGAACGCCGACGGGACCGGTCGACCTGTGATGCTGCGCGGCCACCAAGGCCTGGTGTGGTGCCTCGCCTTCGACTCGGACGGGCGGCGGCTGGTCAGCGGAGGCAACGACGGCACGATCCGCATCTGGAACACCGACGGGACCGGCGACCCGATCGTCCTGCGCGGCCATCAGGGCGTGGTGTGGAGCGTCGGCTTCAGCCCGGACCGGCAGCAGGTCATCAGCAGTGGCAATGACAACACCGTGCGGATCTGGAGGCCGCCCGAGGGCCGCGAGCCAGTGGTCTTCAGCGGCTCCGGGACCACGGTCAATTCCGTGAAGTTCAGCCCGGACGGGTGGCAACTGCTCTCGACCTACGACGACGCCACGGTACGGATCTGGCACTGCGAGGTATGCGGTCCCATGCAGCAGGTCCAGGCACTCGCCGCCAAGCGCACCATCCGCGAACTGACCCCCGAAGAACGCAGGATCTACCTCGAACCATCCCCTTGACCTCGGCTGTTCAGAACCGCATCCGACCGAGCACTCTTCGTGAAGGAGTTTTCGTGGGATTCCTCCGCCGGTGTATCGCTGTGTGTTTCGCGTCAACACTCATCATTGCCGTCGCGCCGAGCACTGCTGCCCTCGCTGTCCCCCCGCAGCCCATACTCAATGGAGCTGGAGCCACCGCCATCGCTTTCAGGTACGGCGTTGACCTGTGGTTCGCCTACAACCTCGACAGCGATCCCATCGGGAGTTGGACGACCTCGGATGTGCCTGGACCAGGCGCCTACTCAGACCCCACCATCGCGCCGCGGCGCTGAAAGGGCCGGTCCCGGCCGACGTCCCGCTTCTGATCGTCTTCAGCGCCGGTGTCAGCCTCCCTCTGCTCATCCGGCGCGTGCTGCCGTTGGCCGCCGCGGTGACGTCCGCGGTGATCGTGCTGGCCGGGATGGCGCAACTGCACCGCTGGGAGGGGGATGCTGGTCACGATGGCCCTGTTCTGCGCGGCCGTCTACCACCGGCCGCGGCGTCCGGGCCTGGTGCTGGCGGTCTCCTCGTGCTGGGTTCTCGGCACCCTGGCGGTGCTGGGGGGCGACGGCGTCCCGGAGCCGACCAGCATAGTGATCATGAGCATCGCGCCCGTGGCCACCGGCTACGCGCTGCGGCTGCACCGGGATCGGGCCGACCAGTCGCTGCGATTGCAGCGGGCCGAGGCTGAACGCGTACTGGCCGAGGAGCGTACCTGGCTGGCCAGGAACGTGCACGACAGCGTCGGCCACCACCTGACCGCGATCCGGCTGCAGGCCGCGGCGGCGCGGCGCGCGCCCGGCGACGCGCCCGCGAAGCAGGCCCTGCAGACGATCTCGGACCTGTCGCAGTCGGCGCTCACCGAGGTACGCGGCCTGCTGCGGACGCTCGACGAGCACCCGGCCGCCTGATCAGCCGCTTCGCCGCGCTGTCGCCGCGCCCCGCCACACCTGATTCGACCTGCTGACCCCGCGCGAACACCACGTGCTGCGCCTTCTGGCCCGCGGAATGAGCAACGGCGAGATAGCCGCCGCATGCACCATCGAGGAAGGCACGGTCAAAACGCACGTCAACCGGATTCTCACGAAACTCGGCCTCCGGACCCGCGTGCACGCCGCGATTTACGCCCACGAACACGGCCTTGTCACCCGCGATACACCTTGACCATCCGCCGGCTCGGGCCGCGCGCCGACTGTGCCGAAACCCTCGCCCGGCTGATCACCGTGGCCGGCCTGAGCCGTCCCGTCGATGCCCTGACCCCCTGCCCGGGGTCTGCGGTGCGTTGATGGTGGCTGTGATCAGCTCTCTTCGAGGACGTGCACCTGGGGGAGACCGCGGTGGCGGTGGTGGGCTTGGGCGATACCTGGAGAGTCGTCCCCGGGAAGAGCTCCCTCCGGCTGGTGGAGCTCGTGTTCAGGCTCTCGACGTGTGCTAGGAGTCGAACCCGATGTCGGTAACCCTTCCGCCTGGACCGACAGTGAGGCGTTCCCCCTCGCACCCGATTTCTCGCCAGAACGTGTGTGCGAACAATGTGTTGTTGATGACCGATCTGGCTGAGAGCGAGCTGGAGAGGCACGCGCGGTGACCGACCGTTTCCATGGGTGGACGTCGTACGAGCTCGCCTCGGCGACCGAACTGATCGTGCCGGCGGGACTCGTTCCCTTGATGGATCGTTTGACCGGGGGAGATCTCCCGGCCGAGCCGGTTGTCTTGCCATGGCACTTGCGGGACAACCAGCCTTCTTGACCTGATCGTTCGCACCAGACATGTCAAGCCATGACGGCCCGGGCGAACTGGGAAGCCGATGCTTCTCCGAGAGCCGGCGGTGGGAGCTGCCGTGATGCGTCGTGTCAGCCCTCTCCGGTCGCCGCCGCCACCCTGGCCGCCTCGGCGCTGTCGCGCAATGCGGTGGCGATCGGCTCGATGGACGCGGACAGCTGCCGGATCCGGTCCCGGCGCAGACGCATTTCTCGCCAGGAGGGAACCACCGTCTTGAGCTCGGCCGCCGCGGCAAGCGCCGCCAGGACGCGGACGTCCTCGTCCAGGTGCCCAATCGGCTGGCCGCCGCGGATGGCCCGGCCGACGCGCTCGGCCAGCCTGCGCGACAGGTACGCCTTGCGCGGCGTGATCCGCTCGACCGGGAACAGCAGGATCCGGCGCCGTTCCACGTTGATCATCCGGGCGGCCGCCAGTTCGTCGCGTACCACGCGGACCGCCTTGGCGGCGTCCTTCTGTACCCAACGCCGCCACGAGCGGGGCGGTGAGGTCGAGATCTGCTCCCAGACCACGGCCCGCAGGGAACCCGGCTCGGCGGCCGGGGCGGTGAGAGCTCGCGCCTTGCCCGCCTCGTCCGCCAGGTTGCCCGCCAGCAGCAGCTCGGCGAGGGTGGCCGCGCGCAGCAGGCAGCCCAGTTCGCCCCACTGAGGCAGCTTCTCCTTCCGCAGGTCGAAGGCCAGCAGGAAGGCCGATCGGGTCAGTGACTCACCCTGCTTCACTTGCGTCTCCATCCGCCCGCTCCTGTTCTTCTTCCTGATCTGTGCCGTCCTCCGGCGCCTTCCTCGGCCGTCCGCGAGGGCGCATCCGCCCCACCCCGTCGGGCAGGCGTCCGGCCTCGGACAGAGCCCTGCGCAGCAGGAACTCGATCTGGGAGTTCGTACTGCGCAGCTCGTCGGACGCCCACCTGGCCAGCGCGTCGTGAACCACCGGGTCCAGCCGCAGCAGGATCTTCTTCCGCTCCACGGTGATTACTGGTAGAGCGTGCCCGTGTTGACCACGGGCTGGGTGTCGCGGTCGCCGACCAGCACCACGAGCAGGTTGCTGACCATGGCCGCCTTGCGCTCCTCGTCCAGCTCGACCACGTCGTGCTCGGCGAGCCTGGCCAGGGCCATCTCCACCATGCCGACCGCCCCCTCGACGATCCGCTGCCGCGCCGCCACCACCGCGCCCGCCTGCTGGCGGCGCAGCATGGCGTGGGCGATCTCGGGCGCGTACGCCAGGTGGATGATGCGGGACTCGATGACCTTCACCCCGGCGGACGACACCCTGGCCGCGATCTCCGCAGACAGCCGCTCGTTGATCTCGTCGGCGTTGTCCCGCAGGGACAGCCTGGGCTCGCCGTGCGCGTCGTACGGGTAGGTGCCCGCGATGTGCCGCACGGCCGTCTCCGCCTGGATGGCCACGAACTCCACGAAGTCGTCCACCTCGAAGACCGCCTGCGCGGTGTCCTGCACCTGCCAGACCATCACGGTCGCGATCTGGATCGGGTTGCCGTCCGCGTCGTTGACCTTCGTCACGTCCGTCTCGTGGTTGCGGATCCTCGTGGACACCCGCCGGCGCACCGTGATCGGGTTGACCCACTGGAAGCCGGGAGTGCGCAGGGTGCCGACGTACCGGCCGAGCAGCTGCACCACCCTGGCCTCGCCCGGCGCCACCGCGGTGAGGCCGAAGTACATGAAGACCCCGAGCGGGATCATCAGGCCGCTCGCGATGACCACCCACATGCCGCCCTGCCCGGCCCCCGAGGCGAGCCTGACGATCCCCACGACGAGCAGCGCGATCCCGGCCAGGTCCAGCGCCGTCGCCACCCCCAGCATCACGAACCCGTTGGCCGCCCGCACCGGGCGCTCGCTCGTGCGCGGTGCGGGCATGTCCACGACGGCGGCCTCAAGTGCGGCCTCGCCCGATGTGTTCGCCATCGTCCGTCCCTTCTACGCGACTCCATCCTGATAGCAAAGTGATATCACTTTTTCCGTTACTGTGGAAGGCCGGGTTTTCAGGGCCTCGCACTGACCCGCGCGGAGGTGGGGCGAGCGCGAGCGTCGCGCCTGCCGGCGCCTGCTCCGGGGCGTCAGATGAGAGCGTCCGGCAGCCGATGCAGGCCAGTGACTTGCAGGATTAGTGGTGCGCGGCGGCCAGGTGCGGGCTGCCGCTGATCAGGATGACGCTCCGTAGCGGGCGGCGATCGCGGTGGCGCGGTTGTGCAGGGAGTCGCGCAACCACTGCGGGGCCAGGGCTTCCGCGTACGTGGCGAGCTGCCACAGCGCCCATACGGCGTGTCTCGGATCTTGGAAGGTGGCCTCCAGCCGCAGCCAGCCGTCTGAGTCGGCTTCTTCGGTGAGGACGGCCAGCGCGGTGCCCACCAGGTCCTCGCGCCGCGCCGGGTCCAGCCGTACCAGCACGGTGACCTGGTCGCCGCCGGTACGGAACCGCGTGCTGCGTTCCTGCCAGGCCCGGTCCAGATCGACCCGGTCCGGTCGTTGTGCGGGTTCGGCGAGCTCCTTGGCGGCCAGGATCCGGGACAGCCGGTAGGTGCGGTCCGCGCCAGACCTCGTGGCCAGCAGGTAACCCCGGTCGCGTACGGTGACCAGGCCGATCGGGTCCACCGTGCGCCACTCGGGGGTCCGGCCCACCGCCGCGTAGTGGATCTGCAACTTGTGCCCGGCGAACACCGCGCGCAGGACCTCGGCCGCTATGGCGTCAGGCACCTCCTCGGCGACCAGCCGACGCGAGAGGAGGTCGCTCTCCGGGTCGATGAGCAGTCGCTCGGCCGCGCCGGCCGCGGTGTCCCGATAGCTTTCGGGCAGCGCGTCAACCACCTTGAGCATCGCCGAAGCGAGTGCCGAGCCGAGGCCGAAGGCCTGCGCGCCGCGCCGTGATCCGGCGACCAGCAGGGCGAGGGCCTCGTCGGGGTTCAGCCCGGTGAGCTCGGTCCGGAAGCCGGGCAACAACGCGAAACCGCCGTGCCGGCCGCGTTCGGCGTAGACCGGGACGCCGGCTGCGGACAGCGCCTCGATGTCGCGCAGCACCGTGCGGGTGGATACCTCCAGCTCGCGAGCCAGCGCGGCCGCGGACAGCCGACCGTGCTGGCGCAGCAGCAGCACCAGCGAGACCAACCGGTCGGCGCGCATGCGAGAACTCTACAGAAATACACGACACAGGATGTCGTGATTTGTTGGGAGGCTCATCGACGCGACCAGAAGGCCGGCGGCTGCCGAGCCGATGGACGTACGTGATGTCGACGAACCGAATGGGGCTGATATGGCAATGGAGCGAACGGCGGTCAACCCGTGGGCGTGGTCGGTGGAGCTGGGGTACAACCAGGGTGAGGTCGTCTCCGGGCACACCCGGACCCTGTACTGCTCCGGGCAGACCGCGATGAGCGGCGACGGCAAACCCCAGCATGCCGGTGACATGGCGGCGCAGTTGGCGCTGAGCCTCGACAACCTGGAGGCCGTGCTCGACGAGGCCGGCATGTCCCTCGCGAACCTCGTCCGGCTCAACGTCTACGCAACCGACGTCGACCGGCTCTTCGAGCACTACGGCGTGCTGGCGGCGCGGTTGGGCGCCGCCGGGGTGGCGCCGTCCACCACGATGCTCGGGGTGACACGGCTGGCGATCCCCGACCTGATGGTGGAGCTTGAGGGAACCGCCGTCGCGTGATGTGATCTCGCCGCCTCCGGCAGGACTGCCGGGGGCGGCACGAGACAGTAGGCGTCAGGAGCCGGGGTCCTGGACGTAGCGTTCGAAGCGGGGGACGAAGCGTGTGCCCAGCAGTCGCCGCCAGCCGCGTGGCCGCCCGGCCATCGCCAGGGCGAGCGGCGCCGAGTCGAAGTAGGAGATCCGTTCGGCGATCAGCCCGTTGACGAGCGCGAAGCGATCGACCGCCGTCCAGGCCAGTTCGCGGCCGCCGAAGGTGCCGCTGAGCGTGAACTCGATGAAGATCGCGTCGTTGCCGGCGCTCCAGCGGTGGACGGTCGCGTGGATGTCCGGGACGAGCTCGAAGAGCCGGGCGAACGCCGCGCGGCACTCGTCGCGTCCTCGCAGCGTGCCCAGCAGCGGCTGCGTGAGGACGATCTGGTCGCTCCACAGTGCCTCGTGCTTGCGCAGATCGGGCGTTTGCCAGCAGTCCTTGAACTTCTCGACGAACGCGGCGGCGGCGGCGCGATCAATGACGTCGGGGGTGATGGCCGGCTGCATGATCCGACTGTAGAACCCGGCGTGAGGCGTGTCACTGCGGGTCCCGGCAACGTCGGAGCCTACCCTTTGCGCTGGTTGTGTAGCGACGCTGTGGCCGGGCACCCCGGTTGAGCTGGGGAAACGTTTGACCTGGTTCGCAGGTGAAACCTACTGTTAACCATGGCCGTAGTGATGCGAGAACGGCCCGCCGGTAACCTGCCCGTCGAGCCGACAGGGATCGTCGGCCGCCGCCAGGAGCTGTCACGGGCCAGGCGGCTGCTTGCCGACACGCGCCTGCTGACATTGACCGGCCTCGGTGGGGTGGGCAAGACCCGGCTGGCGCTGCGTGTCGCGGCCGAGGCCCGGAGGGCCTTCCGCGACGGCGTGTGGCTGGTCGAGCTGGCCCCGCTCCAGGACGGAGAGCTGCTCCCGCGGGCCGTGGCCGACGCCTTGGGCCTGCGCGACGAGTCACTCCAGCGCCCGCTGTCGGGCCTGGTGGAGTTCCTGGAGGACAAGCAGTTGCTGCTGGTGCTCGACGGCTGCGAGCACCTGACGTACGCGGCCGCCATGCTTGCCGGCAAGCTGCTGGGCGCCGCCCCCGGATTGCGGATCCTGGTGACCAGCCGGGAGATCCTGGGCGTCGAAGGTGAGTACGTGCTGGCCGTGCCCCCGCTGGCCGTCCCGGAGCCGGGCCAGCCGCCGGCGGCCCTGATGCAGTCCGATGCGGTAAGGCTGTTCGCCGAGCGGGGCGCCGCTGTGCGGAACGGTTTCACGGTGACGGAGACCAACGCGGAGGCGGTGACCGCGCTCTGCCGGCGTCTGGAGGGCATCCCGCTGGCCATCGAGCTGGCCGCGGCCCGGCTGCGGGCACTGACCGTGACGCAGATCCTCAAGCGGCTCGACACCCGTGCTCTGGCGTACCGCGCGTTGGTGCCCCGGCACCAGACGATGTGGGCGGCGATCGGCTGGAGCTACGATCTGTGCACCCCGCAGGAGCGGCTCTTGTGGGCCCGGCTGTCGGTCTTCTCCGGTGAGTTCGATCTGGAGGCCGCCGAACACGTGTGCGCGGGCGACGGCCTGCCGCGGGAGCAGATCTTCGACCTGGTGATGTCACTTCTGGACAAGTCGATCCTGGTGCGCGGCGAAGACGTCACGCACTCCCGGTACCGGCTGCTGGAGATCATCCGCCAGTACGGCCAGAACGTCCTGGCCGAGTCGGGGGAGGAGATGGCTTCGCGCCGCCGGCACCGCGACCACTTCCGCGACCTGGCCGAGCGGGCGGAGGCCGACTGGTTCGGCCCGCGCCAGGCGGAGTGGATCGCCCGGCTGCGGCACGACCACGCCAACCTGCGGGCCGCGCTGGACTTCTGCCTCCGCGAGCCCGGCGAGGCGCGACACGCCCTGGAGATCGTGGCGGCGTTGTGGAACTACTGGGTGTTCTTCGCCGGGTCCTTCGGCGAGGGCCGCCACTGGCTGGAGCGTGCGCTGGAGCTGGACGGGCAGCCCACCGCCGCCCGGGCCAAGGCGCTGTGGGTGGACGCCTGGTTCGCTCTCAGACAGGCCGACCTGAACGCGGCCACGCCGCTGCTGGACGAGTGCCGCGAGCTGGCGCGGCGGCTCGACGACCGGGTCGCCCTCGCGTCCGTCGCGCACTTCTCCGGGCTGACCGCCTATCTCCGGGGTGACACGGGCGAAGCGATCGGGCTCCTGCTCGAGGCGCGGGAGCGCCACGCGGCCAACGGTGACCAGGACGGCGTGTGGATGACCCTGTTCCACCTGGTCATCGCCTACTCCAGCGCCGGGGACGACGACCGCGCGGACTCGCTCGCCGCCGAGTGCCTGGCGATGTGCGAGGCCCGGAGCGCCTACCTGTCGAAGTCCAACGCGCTGTGGGTCGTCGGCCTCGCACGGTGGTTCAGGGGCGAGCAGGACCGGGCCTCCGACCTGGTCAGGAACGGCCTGGAGATCATGGGATCGATGGACGACCGGTGGGGTGTCGCCACCTGCCTCGAAGTGCTGGCCTGGGTCGAAGCGGCCGACGGCCGGGACGAGCGCGCGGCCCGGCTGTTCGGCGCCGCAAGCACGGTCTGGCAGGCGATGGGCACCTCGCTGCCGGCGCTTCGGCCGTTCGCCGACTTCCACAACCTGTGCGAGACGCAGCTGCGCATGTCCCTGGGCCATTCCGGCTACTCCGCCGCGTTCCAGCGCGGCATCGAGCTCACCACCGAGCAGGCCGTCGACTACGCGCTGGACGCCAGGGAGCGGCCTCCCGCACCCCGCCAGGAAGCGGAGCCCGGCGAGGCGGCCATGCTCACCCCCAGACAGCGAGAGGTTGCCGCCCTCATCGCCGCGGGATTGAGCAACAAGGACATCGCCGCGAAGCTGCTCATCGCCCAACGCACCGCCGAAGGTCACGTCGAGAGCATCCTGACCAAGCTGGGCTTCACGTCCAGGGTTCAGATCGCGGCCTGGGTCAGCAGCCACCGGTGACGGCCGCGTGACGCGACCAGCGCCCGACCCCATCGAACCGATCCGCCATGCCACTGGTCGCTCTCATACGCGCCGGCGCTGTCTTCATCGACGACGATTCATCGAACATCCCGCAGAATCACCCGTCCCCACCGTGGCGAGCGTGCTGCGCGCACACCCTCGCCGCCACCGGGGTCCGGGCGCGCGGGCGCAGCGCGGCAAAGGCCAGCACCCCTGACGCGCTCGCGACCAGCACGGACAGCCCGGCCAGTGTCGCGGCCCGCCAGTCACCACCGTCGAGCGCGCCGAAGAAGACGGCGCCGGTGATCGTTGCGCCGAGCACACCCCCGGTCTCCTGAACGGTACCGAGCATCCCGGCCGCGGCTCCCGCCCGCTCGGGGCGTACGGCTGACAGCACTGAGGAGAGCAGCGGCGACATGAGCAGCCCCATCCCGGCCCCGACCACGAGGAGGGCCATGGCCACCTGGTACGGCGGCGCCGCGCGCGCCACCACGTCGTACAGGAGGCACAGCCCGAGCAGCAGCACGGGTGCGCCGATGCGTCGTGGGCGGAGCGAGGCGACGAAGAAGCCCGCGTTGAGCGCGGTGCACACGGCTCCGGCGGCGAGCGGGCCGAGGCTGAGGCCGTCCTGCAGGTAGAGGGCGAGCACGAACGACAAGCCGGCCGAGGTGCCGAAGAGCAGCGCCACGGCGACCAGGCCCAAGGCGAACGCCTTGTCCGTGAACACGTCGAGGTCGAGCAGCGGGGTCCGCCCCGAGTCCGCCAACCGCCGCTGCCGGCGGACGAACGTGACCAGGATCGGGCCGGAGGCGGCCAGGCACCACCAAGCCCACGCCGGCCAGCCTTGTTCGCGGCCCTCGATCAGCGGCAGCACGACCGCCACCAACCCGGCGGCCACGAGCACGGCCCCGCCCACATCGAGTCCGGCCGGCCGTATCGGTGACGGCAATGGCGCGGGGATCAGGCGTCCGGTCACGGCCAGCGCGGCCGCGCCGATAGGCACGTTCACCAGGAAGCAGGCCCGCCAGCCCAACCCCAGGTGATCGGCGGCCACCAGCGCACCGCCGATCACCTGGCCGCTCAGCCCGGCCAGGCCGACGGCCGTGCCGTACCAGCGGAAGGCCGTGGCCCGGTCGGCGCCCCGGTAAAGCTCCCCGATCAGCGTGAGGACCTGCGGCGCGAGCAGCGCCGCCGCGCCGCCCTGCACCACCCTGGCGACCACCAGCCAGACCGCTCCGCTCGCGAGCCCGCACCCCGCCGACGCCAGCGTGAACAGCGCCAGCCCGAAACGGAACACCCGCCGATGCCCATACAGGTCGCCGAGCCGCCCGGAGGCGATCAGCCCGGCCGCGTACGCCAGCCCGTACCCGGCGATCACGAACTGCACCGAGGCGTCGCCCGCCCGCAGATCGGCGCGGATGGACGGGACGGCCAGGTTCGCGACGAAGAAGTCCAGGGTGGTCACGAACACCGCGACCAGCAGCACGGGCAGGGCCGCCCAGCGGCGGGTAGTCATGAGAGCTCCAGTGACCGGGGGAGGGGAAGAACGTCGGCAAGAACACCGCAGCGCGGTGAACGGTTGCTGTCCTCACACTGGAGTGGCGGGCTTATGGATCCCTTCGGACCGGCTACGGATCAACGGCACCCGGCACCGCCGAAGGCGGCCTGGCCGGGCCACGGGCACGGGCGTCGAGTCCGACGGCCGGCAGGAGGCGAAGGGCGAGCAGGACGAGGAGAGGAAGGTCAGCGGTCGTGAGCTGTGTTCGAGCGGCGAGTGGGCCGCCGGTCAAGCGGAGACTTCTCGGTGATCTGTTCGCGTGGTAGCTGGTAGAGCGCCTGCAGGGCGCGGAGGAAGCCGTGGCGGTCGGCCTCGGGCAGGCGTGCGAGCAGACGTTCCTCGTTGGACTGGATCTCGGCCCGCACGGATCTCCGCACTTCGCGGCCCGCGTCGGTGATCGTGAGGATCCTCGCGCGGCGGTCATGAGGGTCTGGTTCACGGGTGATCAGCCCGGCTGTCTGCAGTTTGTCAAGGGTGCCGATGATGCGGGTCTTGTCGGCGCCGATCGCTTCGGCCAAGGCCGCTTGGGTGCGTACCGAACCGTCGTCCAGGGCGCCGAGCACGGTGTAGCCCCACATGGAGACGCCGTGCGCCGCCAGCACCGGTAGTTCCGCTGCGATGAGCGACTGCAAGAGCGGATGCATCATCTCGGCGAGGTCGCGGCGGCCCGTCACGGGTCCAAGATACCCATTTGACAGATAATAAGCGCATGCACATCATATGTGAATGCATATGAATGAAGCAGTAGGAGTGACCGAGCTTGTCGCACTCGACGCGCAGGCCGTCCGCACCAGCGTCGAGCTGGCGGCTGGAGTGCAGTCCGCGGACCTGTCCCGTCCGACGCCCTGTCTCGGATGGACCGTGTACGGTCTGCTCGCGCACATGGCCACGCAGCACTATGGCTTCGCAGCGGCATCCAGGGGGGACGGCGATCTCGCCCGGTGGAAGCTGCGCTCGCTCGGCGGCGACCCGGTGGCGAGCTATCGCGCCTCAGCCGAACATGTCATGGCGGCCTTCGCCGCCGACGGCGTGCTGCAGCGCAGGTTCCCGCTGCCCGAGTTCGCAGGCGGGAGTCCCTTCCCCGCTGCGCAGGCGATCAGCTTTCACTTCATCGACTACGTGGTGCACTCCTGGGATCTGGCCAAGGCACTGGGTGTCGAGGTCGAGTTCCCGCCGGACCTGCTGGACGTCGCCCTCGCGGTGGCGAGAGCCGTACCCGGCGGCGAGGCGCGCCTGGCGCCCGGCGCGGCCTTCGCTCCGGCGCTCCCTTGGCCGGGCGGGTCGCCCCTGGACGAGATCGTGGCCATCCTGGGCCGCTCACCGAGCTGGCCCAGGTGAAAATGACCGGCCTGATCGGCGACGGCCGGGGCGGGCGGCCGAGAGCCGGCTGATGTGCTGCCCGCCGCGCCCCCGTGCCGCGTGGACCGCGAGCTGGAGGACGGTGACACGATCGATTTCGGCGAGGGACCGCGCAGCTCGCGCCGGACGGCGGGCTCGGCGCAAGGCGCCTCCGGCGCCGCCTTCCGGGCCTGCCGGCCGTCGCGTGTACGGCTTCGCAGTGAGGTCTCCCGGATGCCGAGGTCATTACTCCTTGGGTTTGAAGTAGTGCGCGACCATGTAAGCGGTGACCTTCTTGCCGATCTTCGCGCCTTGGACGTCGGCCGTTCGGGTATGGATTCCGCCCCAGATGCGGGCTTCGATGACCTCGGCGAGCGCCTGCGAGAAACTGCGGAAATATCTGGTGGTACCCGAGGCGGCGCTGTACCCGCTGAAGGGGATGTCGTCGCGGCCGAAGAAATTCGCCAACGCCGACATGCTCGCCGCTGTGAAGCAGGTATGTCCGGACGTGTAGTCGGGGTGCGGTGGTGTGACGAGCAATGGCGTCCAGTCGGGATCGGCCGCCGTTCCCGGATTGCCGTCGGTGTCGGCCAGGCGGATCGCGGTGACCGGCCGCCAGAAGTTCCACGCGGCCTTCTCGTTGTAGCAGGCGATCGTGGCGTCGGCTTCGGCCAGGTCGACCATCGCGAACATCCGCGCCGTCTGCAACGTGTTCAGTTGCCGCTTGGTCGCCAGCTGGCGCTTGATCTCCCATTCGGCCAGGTGCCGGTCGTGCCACCAGATCGCGGCCTGTGTCTGGTCGGACGTCCTGACCGTGCTGGTCGCCGAGCCGATGGTCTTGACCTCGTTGAAGTCCCGGGCGTACCGGTGGCTGGTGAGCGATGGCGGGCCGGACGTGCGGAACATGGAAGCGTTGCGAATAAGGAACGGTCTGAGGTCACCGACCCAGGCTCCGTCGGAGGCGAACGTGGGTGGCGCCGGCCGCCACTGGCCGGGCTGGGTGCCCACGGTCCAGGTCTGGTTTCCGAACGCTCCGTCGTTCTGCCGTGCGGCGTTCATCGCAGAGGCCGCCTGAGTGCCCACGGCGATACCGCGCTGCTTGGCGGTACCGCCGGGAATCGCGGCCAGCGCCTCGTCGTACTGCGTCTTCAGCCTCGCTTGCTGTTCGGGGAACAGAGCGTTCAGCACCAGGAAGCCCGCGGTCGCGACGGCCGCGTCCGTCGACTCGGTCCCATCGGCAGGTGGCGCGATCAGGTACGGCTGATAGGGAGTGCCGGCGATCGCGTTTACGGCGTCGTAAACGGCTCCGTGCACCATCGCGAAGCTGCGCGCCTGGACCTGCGGTTGCTGACCGGCAATATCCCATATCGCGGTCTGGGCATTTATGTCCCAGGTGATGACGGCATTGGGAGGCGTATTCGATGTCGACGCGTTCGCGAATGACGAGCCGAGTCCGATCGGGAATCCGACAGCGATGACTCCGGCGACGGATAAGCGAACGGCCTTGCGCGGGAGGACGCCTGCCCATCCGGGGTAACGTAATTTGACCATGATGGGAAATTACTCCGACCGCCACGATCGAGCCAGCGCGCGAACAACACGGCGCTCATCACCCAGCTCGAGCGTGACCTCTCCGAACCTTCTCCGCTCCCGTCCACCGGCCGCTGACGGTATCGCGAGGACCAAGTAAGTCAGCAAGGGCTGATAGGGCGGCGATCATGGCGTCGCGGAGTGACTCGCCTCCGCGGCGACGTCTTGGCCCGAGATCCACGCGCAGCCGCTGGCCGGGCTTCCGGCGCAGGCGATGACCGCGTCCAGGCGGTCACGGGTACGGGCAAGCGCGGCGATCTGGGCGTCGATGCGGTCACGCTCGGCCGCCAGCCGGGCACGCGATTGGGGTGTACTGACCTTGGCGTCGACGCACGGCAGCAGCTCGGCGATCGTCCGGCTGGACAGGCCGGCGGAGTAGAGCATCTGGATCAGCTGAACCCGGTCGGCCGCCGACTCGGGATAGTGACGCTGCCCGGACTCGCTCCGGTCCGCCTCCAGCAGCCCCTGCTCCTCGTAGTAACGCAGGGCCCGCACGCTGACGCCCGACCGCCCCGCCAACTCGCCGATGCGCACCGTGACCTCCCTCACAACACTTGCCTCTGACGTCAACGTCAGGTTTTAGTCTATCCGGCATGCAGATCAACGGAGCACATGTGCTGGTCACCGGCACCAACCGGGGCCTGGGCCGGCAATTCGTCCTTTCCCTCCTCGACCGCGGCGCCGGCAAGGTGTACGCCACCGCCCGCCGTCCCGACCTCATCGACGTACCCGGAGTCATCCCGCTGCGCCTGGACATCACGGACCCGGCGTCGGTCGCCGCCGCGGCCGCCGCGGCGCCCGACGTCAAGATCGTCATCAACAACGCGGGCATCTCCACCGGCGCGAACCTCATCAGCGGCGACCTGGACACGATCCGCCGCGAGATGGACACCCACTTCTACGGCACCCTCAACGTGATCCGCGCCTTCGCGCCCCAACTGGCCGACGGCGCGATCCTCAACGTCCTGTCCGCGCTCTCCTGGCTCGCCTACAACGGCGCGGGCGCCTACCACGCGGCCAAGGCCGCCGAATGGGCGCTCACCAACAGCGTCCGCCTGGAGCTGGCCGACCAGCGCACCCTGGTGGCAGGCCTGCACCTGGGTGCCGCGGACACCGACATGATGGCCTGGTACGACGGCGACAAGACCGCCCCCGAGGCGATCGTCGCGGCAGCCCTCGACGGCATCGAGGCACACCGGCCAGAGGTGCTCGCCGACGCCTGGAGCCGCCAGGTGAAGACGTGGCTGTCCGAGGACCCGAGCGTCGTCTACCGGGAAGCAGCGGCTGCCCTCACGGCCTGACCTTCAGGCCTGGCCCGTACGTGAACCGCACTCGGCAGCCAGGCCACCGGCCGGCTCGTCCAGCCCGCCCGGGTGAACATCCCGGCGTGGTAGGCGATGCACCGAGACGGGCACCTGGTGCGACCGCGTCAATCGATGACCGCGGTGACTTCGGCCTCGATGAGGATGCCGGGCTCGAACAGCACGTCCACCCCGATCAGCGCGGCCGGCGGCGTGGCGATGTCGAACTCGCGGGCCGCCTGTTCGATGCCCGCCTTGAAGGCGTCGTACATCTCTCTCTTCCAGCCTGCGGCGTACCACGTGAAGCGGACGACGTCGTGGAACGTCGCTCCGGCCGCGTCCAGCGCTTTGGCGACGTTGCGGTAGACCTGGGCGATCTGCCCGGCGAGGTCGCCCGGTGCCACGAGCTCGCCGTTCTCGTCCCAGGCGACCTGTCCCGCGATGTGGACCTGTCTGCTCCCCGTCGCCACCGCGACGTGGTGGTAGAGCGGGACTTGGACATGCCCGTCAGGGTTGATGAGCGAAACAGCCATGAGATCTCCTGTTGGTTATGTGATCGAGGCACCGGAGGGCGCCTGTGCTCTCTTGCGGTTACTCAGAAACCATAGGAGAGTGTTCGCTGACATGGAAGAACGCACTTTTTAGAGACTGGGGAACCTCATGGTGACCAAGCAGTTCGCAGGCATGGCTGACGAAGCGGACCTGAGGCGTGCGGACTCCCTGGCGCGGGAGATCTTCTCGGATGTCGCCAACAAGTGGGCGTTGCTCATCATCGAGGCTCTCGGTGAGCGCACCCTCCGCTTCAGCGAGCTGCGCGACGAGGTCGAGGGCATCAGCCACAAGATGCTCACCCAGAACCTGCGCATGCTGGAGCGCAACGGCCTGGCCGAGCGGAAGGTGCATCCCACTGTGCCGCCGCGAGTCGAGTACACCCTCACCGAGCCGGGCCAGGCCCTGCGCGCGACGGTTGATCTCATCTGCGGCTGGACCCACCAGTACTTCGGCCACATCGAGACCGCCCGCCGGCGCTTCGACGCCTGACGACTCAGGCCAAGTGGACGGGATGAAGCTGTCGGCCCAAGTCTTCGACAAGATGATCATGGGTCACCGCCTCTTTCTCCGTACTTGGCCCGCCGCCCATCCCAGGGCCATCGCACCACCCCGGACGCGATCGACACCCCAGAAGACGCTCAGCGGCCCGCCAGCTGGAGGTCGTGGCCGTCGCCTGATGCGTCCGCTCAGTCGTCGGCGGCCCGTACCGCGGCGGCGATCGGCTCGAGCCCCGCGGCCAGCTCGTCGAGCTCGTCCGCAGCGAGCACGTCGTACGCCGGGGCTGCCAGCTCATCGGTGAGGGCCTCGATCCGCTGCTTGGCCTCCCGGCCGGCGTGGGTGAACCCGCCGGCGGCGTCCACGAGGCCGCGGCCGCGCAGCCCGTCGACGACAGCGGCCAGCTGTGCCTTGGGCAGGTGGTGGATCCGGCCGAACTCCTCCGCCCTCATCCCGAGGGAAAGGGCCATGAGGACGTGGGACTCGGTGCCGCCGATGCCGTGGGCGACGAGGGCGGCGTTGTGGCCGTCCCCGCGGTGCTCCCGCAGCAGCGTCGCCGCGTGCCAGAGCCTGGCCACCGGCTCCTCGGGCACGTCGAGCGCCCGCAGCCCGGCGTACAGCGCTCGGCCCTCGGTCGGCGCGCTGAGCGCTGCTCGGGTGGCGAGGTCGGCGACCCGTACCAGAGCGGGGGAGTCGGCAAGCTCCCCGATCATCTGCCGCAGCGCGGCGGCGCTGGCCCGCTCGCGCACGGCGATCGCCTCCTGCGGGGTGATCTTCCCCCACACCCAGGGGATGTGGCGCGCCACCTCGCCGTCGGCGAAGTTGTAGAAGACCGCGTGCACCACCGCGGCCGGTGCCGGCCCCAGCGGCGCGGCCCGGCCCGCGAAATACCCGTCCCAGTAGTCGCGCATACCGAGGGCCAGGAACGCCTCGTTCACCACCTCGGAGAAGGTGACGGTGGCGATCGGCTCGACGAGCTCGAACATGCGGTGGACCTTGGCCTGAGGGTGCGGCATCGTTCGCATCTCCCTAAGTCGTGACAGCGCCCTCGTGGGCGGCTTCTCACCCCAACTACGAACAACATGGCCAGGATCCGACAACTCCGATCGATTCTGCCAGGCAGTGTCGCAGTATCACGGGTTTGACGTAGCGCATCGCGGCGCGGGGGTTCTTGTGCCGGGTCTTGCCCATGATGAGCTGCAGCGGGATCTCGGCTTCGCCGAGGCGGGTCGCGGCGCTGTGATGCAGCTGGTCCAGGTCGAGCCCGGCGTATTCGTCCAGCAGGACGCGGGCGCGGTCGTAGCCGAGCCGGGCGCGGCCGGTGTGCGGGCGCCGATCGGCCCGGCGAGCGCCGGGCAGGGGAGACACGCACCGGGCCGGTTCAAGCAAAGAAGTCGAGGAGATGCCGGGCCGTCTCGTCGGGAGCCTCCTCAGGGAGGAAGTGCCCACAGTCGATGGCCCCCCCGCGCACGTCGTCGGCCCATGCCCGCCAGATCTCCAGCGGCTCGTACCACTCGGCGATCGGTCCGGCCGCGCTCCACAGGGCGAGCGTCGGACAGGCGATGCGCCGCTTGCCGCGGTCAGCCTCGTCATGCTCGCAGTCGAGCGTCGCGGCGGCGCGTTACTCCTCGCAGATGGCGTGCACGGTGGCGGGATCGGTGAACTGCGCCATGTAGGCTTCCCGCACCTCGGGCGAGAAGGCATCCGGCGCCTGTGACCAGGAGTCGAGCATGTGACCCACGAAAACGGAAGGCGCCGCCGCAATCAGCCGCTCGGGCACCGGCTCCGGTGCCGCCAGGAACGACCACACCCAGTATCCAAGGGCGAAGTCCATGTCGGCGCGACCGAAGGCGTCCCCGGTGGGCACGATGTCGAGCACGGCCAGCCGGGCGACCGCCTCGGCATGGTCGAGCGCCATCCGGTACGCGCAACGGGCGCCCCGATCGTGCCCGGCCACGGAGAACCGCTCGAACCCCAGCGCGCGCATGACCTCGACCTGATCGCGGGCGATCGCGCGCATGCTGTAAGGGGTGTGGTCAGGCGTGCTCGGCGGCTTGCCGCTGGCACCGAAGCCACGCAGGTCGGTGGCGACCACGGTGAACCGCTCGGCCAGCTGGGGCGCCACCCGGTGCCACATCAGGTGCGTCTCGGGGATGCCATGCAGCAGAAGGACGGGCGGCCCCGTCCCACCACGGACGCCGTGGATCGTCGTGTCGGACGTGGCGATGTCGAACCTCTCGAACTCTGCCGGCACGCCGGGCAGTCTTCCACACAGGTACGACAGATCTTCGTCGCCGGACGGCCGCCGGGCCTGTCCTGCGGTTCCAGGACGACAAGCACGAAGGCGCTGTGCAGGTCAAGGCGCTGACCGCCGACGCTGATCGGGGCGACGAGAGCGGCGCAGCCGGCCGTACGCCCGTAGCCCGGAGATCTGCCGTGCTCTGCCGGGACCGGGCAAGAACTCGGCCACCAGGAACAGCGCCGCGGCGGCCAGGATGGCGCGCCGGGCGGTTCTCAGGAGAGCGGCCAGTTGCGTAGGGCGGCGTCGGCCAGCTCCTGGCGTTCATCGCTCTGGCGACGATCGACGAGGCCGAGGGTCGGCTCGACGTTCTGGTGCACAACGCGGGCATCTTGGGAGACGGAGTCATCGACGGTCCCACGGCTCTGCGCGTGTTCGACACCAACGCGGTGGGCATCGTGCGCGTCACCGAGCCCGGCACCACCGCGACCGACATGACCGCGGCCTTCGGAATCGGAAGGTCACCGGAAGAGAGCGCCAGAACTGTCGTGCGCCTGGCAATCCTCGACGTGGACGGTCCGACAGGCACGTTCCAAGACGAAACCGGGCAGTTGCGCTGGTAGGCGCGGAGAACGATCGAGCAGAACCGGGAACGGCCAACGCCGATCTTGCCACGGGCAATGCGAACGTCGTGGTGCTCTCGCCGTTCGGCGGACGGAGCCAGTGACCTCATTTCATCTTCCGCTCGTCCTGTTTGCAGGGTGCTCGGGAAATGCGGTCAGCCTTGTGGTGTGGCGAGTTCGACTACATTGGAGCTTCGCATCTTTCGCCTCATCCTTCACAGCTGTCCTTGCCGCCTGCCGAGGAGTGCCCCAAGATGAACTGGCTCTACGTCGCGGGGATCATCCTCTTCCTCCTCGGGTTGATGATCTCCATCGCGCTGCACGAGCTCGGCCACCTGGTGCCGGCCAAGCTCTTCGGCTTCAAGGTGACCCAGTACATGGTGGGCTTCGGCCCCACGGCCTGGTCCCGGCGCAAGGGCGAGACCGAATACGGCATCAAGTGGATCCCGTTCGGCGGCTACATCCGCATGATCGGAATGCTGCCGCCGCGCCCCGGAGAGGATCCCACCAAGGTCAGGAGCACGGCGACAGGACCTTTCCAGGGGCTGATCGAGACCGCCCGCGAGGCCGCGCTGGAAGAGGTGCGTCCAGGCGACGAGAACCGCGTCTTCTACCGCAAGAAGTGGTGGCAGAAGGTCATCGTCATGTCCGGCGGGCCGTTGATGAACTTCGTGCTGGCGTTCGTCTTCTTCACCATCCTGCTGGTCGGCATCGGCCTGCCCACCGATGCCCCGATCGTCTCGCCCGCCACCGAAACGTGCGTGATCCCCAGTTCCGAGCAGCGCGCCGCCTGCAAGCCCGGCGACCGGCTCACCCCGGCCGCGCAGGCGGGCCTCAAGCCGGGCGACCACATGGTCTCCTTCGACGGCGCCACGATCGGCTCCTGGGAAGACGCCAAGCGCCTGATCCGCTCCCACGGCGCCGGCCCGGTCAAGCTCGGCATCGTGCGTGACGGCAAGCCGATGACGTTCGACGTCACGCTGATCGCCCAAGACCAGCCCAACCTCGACGACCCCGAGAAGACCGACAAGAACGTCGGCTTCCTCGGCGTGCGGCCCACCGAGGTTATGGAGCGGCAGAGCTTTGGCCAGGTGCTCGGCTACATGGGCGGGCAAACGGCCAGGGCGGCGGGCTCGATCTTCAATATGCCGGAGAAGATGGTCGGCATCTGGCGCGCGGCCTTCTCCGGCGATGAGCGCGACCCCGAGGGCCCGGTGGGCATGGTCGGGGCGGGTCGCTTGGGCGGCGAGATTCTGACCTCCGACCTGTCCAACGAGGAGAAGATCGCCACCTTCGTCAACCTGCTGGCAGGCTTCAACCTGGCGATCGGCATGTTCAACCTGATCCCGCTGCTGCCGCTCGACGGCGGACACATCGCGGGCGGCCTCTGGGAGGGCCTCAAACGGGCCTACGCCAAGATCATGCGGCGGCCGAAGCCCAAGCACGTCGACATCGCCAAGCTGCTGCCGCTGACGTACGCGGCTGCACTGGCGATGATGATCATGGCAGGCCTGCTCGTCTACGCCGACCTGGTCAACCCGCTCACACTGACGAACTGACGGACCGGTTTGTCCCAATAGATCCGCGCCAGGCCCTTCGACAATACAGAAGGTCAGGCCAGGGATCTCCGGGGTCGGCGACGAGCTCCTGATCTCGCATGTCCATCAAGACCGGCCGCCCCCGCGCTAGCGGCCCCGCCGAACTGGCCACGCTGCGCCGCCTGGTCGACGACGGTGTCTCGGTCACTGAGGCCGCCCGCACGCTCGAAATCGGCCGCTCCACCGCCTACGCGGCACTCGCACAACGCTGACCAGCAGCTATGCCGAGACGATCGAGCTCAGCACCCCCGAACAGGTACGGGCCATTGGCGATCCGCTGCGGACCACGATCCTCGGCCTCCTGCACGAGCGCGCCGCGACCGTGACGGAGCTGGCCGATGCTGGGCTGCTGCGCGTGGTGCGGACCCGGCGAGTGCGGGCCATCGATGAGCGCTACTACGGCCGCACGGCCCGCATGTTCTACGTCAGCGTCGGCCAATCGCCCGGCGGCGGCCCGCTCCCGCTGGACTTCAACGACTTCAAGGTCGCGGCCAAGGAGTCCGCCGCGGCCTATCAGGCTCACCAATTGTGGGCGTTCATCCGGCACGCCCGGATCTCGCCGGAGCGGGCCACGGAGTTCTGGCACCGGATCAAGGACCTGGTGCAGGAGTTCGATCAGGTTCCCCGTTCCGGGGAGACGACCTACGGATTCGCCGTCGGCCTGTATCCCATGACCGACTACCCGACCCTGCCGGCCGACAAGGACTGACGCAGGCGGCTTGCCGCGCGGGAGCCCAACCGGCCACGCTTGGCACAGGCGGTCGAATGAATGACGCAGTTGGCCATCAGCTCGTTGAACTTGATGGTCTTCTCCCCCACCCGATGCCGGGTGGGGGAGGTCGGCGTTGTCATGGCGAGCTGCTCGGGGTGGATGGCCTCACCTGCCGGCGGCGACCGGTTCGGCGTCGGGGGTGGTGGCCGGTGCGGCGGCGCTGCGCAGCGGGACCTGGCGGATGAAGAGAGCCAGGATGATGCCGACGGCGGTCACGGCGGCGCCCCAGGTGAACAGGGTGGTGATGCCGTCGGTGACGGCCTGCTGGAACAGGTGCCGGGCCGCTTCGGGCAGGGCGCGCAGCGCTTGGGGGGTCATCGAGGTGGCGGCGGAGGCGACGTTCTGCGCGGCCGGTCCGGCGCCGGTCAGGGAGTCGGTCAGTTGGCTGGTGTAGAGGGCGCCGAGCAGGGAGACGCCGAGAGAGCTGCCCATGTTGCGCAGGAAGGTCGACACTCCGGTGCCGGCGCCCATGTCGCGCAGGTCGAGGCTGTTCTGGGCGATGAGGGTGCTGGTCTGCATGAGTGCGCCCATGCCGGCGCCGAGAACCACCATGTAGAGGGCTGTCGTCGTGGTGGAGGTGTCGAGGTTCACGGTGGCGAACAGTGCGAGGCCGGCGGTGACGAGGATGGAGCCGATGATGGGCAGCGATTTGTAGTGTCCGGTCTTGCTGATCAGTGAGCCGCCGGCCAGGCTGACGATCATTGCGGCGATCATCATCGGCATGAGGAGCAGGCCGCTGTTGGTGGCCGAGGAGCCCTGGACGAACTGCTGGAACTGCGGCAGGAAGCCGGTGGCGCCGAACATGGCGAAACCCGAGATGAAGGCGACGGCGCCGGCCAGGGAGAAGTTGCGGCTCTTGAAGACCCGCAGCGGCATGATCGGCTCGGCTGCGCGCCGTTGGACGATCACGAAGGCGACGAACCCGACCACGGCCAGCGCCGCCAGGCCGAGGATCTGGGGTGAGTTCCAGTCGTACTGGGTGCCGCCCCAGCTGGTGATGAGCACGAGGGCGGTGATCCACACGGTCAGCAGCGCGGTGCCCCACCAGTCGATGACGGCCTTGCCGGTGCCCTTGGGCAGTCTGGCCAGGGTGATCCAGCACAGGACCAGGGTGATGGCGCCGAGCGGGAGGTTGACGTAGAAGGCCCAGCGCCAGCTGAGGTTGTCGGTGATGAAGCCGCCGATGAGCGGGCCGCCGATCATGGCCACCGGCATGGCGGCCATCATCACGCCCTGGTACTTGCTGCGGTCGCGCGGCGGGATCATCTCACCGATGATCGACAGTACGCCGACCATGAGGCCGCCCGCTCCCAGGCCTTGCAGCGCGCGGAAACCGATCAGCTGGACCATGTCCTGGGACATCCCGCACAGGACCGAGCCGAGGAGGAAGAGGGCGACGGCGGCGACGAAGACGATGCGCCGGCCGTACAGGTCGCCGAGTTTGCCCCAGATCGGTGTGGCGACGGTGGAGGCCAGGATGTAGCCGGTGGTCACCCAGGCCAGGTGGTTCAGGCCGCCCAGTTCGCCGACGATGGTCGGCAGCGCCGGGGCGACGATCATGTTGTCGAGCATCGCCAGCAGCATGGCGATGACCAGGCCGCTCATTGTCACCAGGATCTGGCGGTGACTGAATCCCAGTCCGGCCTGCTGCTCCGTCGGCGGGGGAGTGGTCGCGTCTTTCGCGCTGTCTTCTGCCATTACGTGGGCTCCTGCCATGCAAAGAAAACTTACCTGCCGGTCGGCAAGTCTACTTGCCGACCGGCAGGTAAGCAATTGGCGGCGAGGCATCTCCGGCTGTTTGAGGATGTGGGGGGCGGCGAGTTGTCAGTCCTGGCGCGCCGGCCAGCAGAAAGCCAGGCTGGGCCGGTGTGGTCGGGGGTCGGCGTCGGCGAGCCGGTGGCGTTGGCTTGGGGCAGCGTTCTTGATCTCGACGGCGACGCGGTTCATGCGGGCCGGCCGGCCCTCGCCGGCATCTGACGCGGCGCTGAGGTCATCGGCCGCCCATGTCGTTGATCCGGGCCTGCATCTCGGCTGTGGTGTTCTCGTGAGGGAACGGCTCGTCCGGGATCGGGAGGTCGAGTGCGGCGCACAACGGCTGCCAGCCGTCGGCCGGCTGCCATTCCAGCAGCCGGTGTGCCGGTACGGTGGCGCGGACCTCATCGAGGTGCCGCTCGTAGGCCGCGATGACGTTGTCGCGGTCATGGGGGTCGTCGAACGCGCCGCCGAACATGGCCCGGATCATCTCCTCCGTGGCGCGCGCCTGTTCGGGGGTGCCGCCGGCGAGCATCGGCGGCCGCGCGCCGGCGAAGTCGCCGCGCGTCAGACGGCGCGCTCCTTCCAGCACCGTACGATCCATGCTCTGGTACCAACGCTCGGCACTTTCCCGCCGGGACAGCAGCACCAGCGCGTCCGGGAACGCGGCCGACAGGTCGCGCCAGAACCACGACACCGGCCAGTCCACCCCGGCGGCGTACCCTGCGAGGAATCGGTGCCAGTCCGGCATGACGCCCGCGTAGGCGTCGCGCCAGACCGCGGCGTCGTCCGGCCGCCCGAACAGCTCCCTCATGTGGTAGCAGGGCGCCCCGAGCAGCCGCTCCAACGCCGCCTTCAGCGACGTGGTCCCCGTACGCGGAAACCCCGCCCCCACGACTCGCAGACCCATATCGGCTCCTTCCTCTCTCGGACACGGCGATCCGGGCTCGTGGCCGGCACTTTGCCGCGCATGCATTGCCTACCGGCCGGTTAGTAAAATACTTGCTGACCGACAGGTAAGCAAGAGAGGGTAAACTCACCCGAGAGCTGAGCTCGGGAGTAAGGAAGAGCGATGGCAAAGACGGAACGGGTGACGGCCCCGCGGCGCAAGGGCAGCCAGACGCGGGCCGACATCCAGCAGGCCGCGCTGTCGCTGTTCACCGAGCGCGGCTACGACGCCACCTCGATGCGCGAGATCGCCGAGCAGCTCGGCATCACCAAGGCGGCGCTCTACTACCATTTCGACAGCAAAGAGGCGATCATCGTCAGCCTCTTCCAAGACAACATGCGTGCGCTCGACGACCTGCTCGACTGGGCCGCAGGCCAGCCACGCACTCCCCAGCTGCCGTCGGAGTTCCTGGGCCGCTGGATCGCCCTGAGCGCCAGGCAGGGACTGCGGACCATGCGGTTCGCCGCCGCCAACCATGCCGCGATGCGCACAGTGATGCCTGCGCGGGAGGGCGGCCCGATGGAACGGATCGGCAGGGCGGCACAGCTCCTCCTCGGCCCCGACGCGCCGCTGACCGACCGCCTGCGCGTCCGCATGGCCCTGCTCAGCGTGCACAATGCCGTGCTGGCCGCTCAGGGCACCGATGCCACGGACGACGACATCCTCACCATTGCCACGCAAGCGGCGACGCTGCTGGTCGGCGACCTGTTCCCGGCACCACGGCTCCCCGTCCCCGAGTAAGTCGGTGTGAGCGGCATCGCCGCGGGGCGGTCAGTAGCCGGCGAATCCGGCGGCCTTGTCCTGCCATTCGGCGTGCAGGTAGTCCAGGGCGTTCGTCAGCGCGGCGGGGAAAGAGTGGTTGCACTCAGGGGTGATGAACACGTACGCGTCGAACGCCGCGACCGCCGCCGACCAGCGGCGGGTGTGCGGGCTGGTGTGGGCGCCGAAAGCCGCCGGGGCGGGTACTGCCGACGACGACGGCGATGCGGGGCATCCAGGTCTCCTTGTGCTGATGGTCGAGCGGCTTCACCAGGACCGATAGGCCCCGGCCGGCAGCTCGCCGAGGTGTCCCGCTCGATGAGCTGCACCGTGTTCGGATCGCATATGGGCCTGTTCGACGCGCTCGGCATGGACCTGCTCCACCACGGAGGCTTCACCGCCATGGTCGACGCCACGCCGGTCACCTGCTCTGGCTCCACACCAGCTTCGATGCCTTCGACCTGCTGTACAGCGGCCGGTCACTGCCGGCCGACACCGTCGCGACCCTGCTGGCCGACGC
Source organism: Nonomuraea helvata (assembly GCF_039535785.1). Classification (NCBI taxonomy): domain Bacteria; kingdom Bacillati; phylum Actinomycetota; class Actinomycetes; order Streptosporangiales; family Streptosporangiaceae; genus Nonomuraea; species Nonomuraea helvata. The sequence continues at coordinate 691,410 of NZ_BAAAXV010000012.1, read as the reverse complement.
CGCCGAACACGCCCTGTACTGCCCCAGATGACCGCGAAACCTCCGGGCTGTCCTGACGTGTGATCATGGAGTGGGCGGCTGGGGAAACGGTTCGGACGAGTTCCGCATGGTGGCGATGCCGCCGCGCTTCGGCCCGGTCAACATCCGCGCCATCGTGCGACGCGCCTCCGAAGGGGCGGTCCGCAGGCGGCGGCGGAAATGGTGGAGCTTCAAGGACACCGGGGCCGCTACTCGGCAAGGCCCAGCTTCCGCAACTCCTCCAGATCCGCGAATATGTTCGGAAAGAATGCCGACCGCTTGGGCGCGACCGCCACCATCGAGTCGAACGGGCTGTCGGCCAGCGCCGCCAGGAAACCGTGACCTCGTCGAAGTAGACGCCCTTCACATCACATCCGTTGAAGACGCACCGGGAGACGGTGACGTTGCGGACGACCCGGTTGAGGTCCGGATCATCCGCCCCCAGGTCGCACATGACAAACGAGCAGCGGTCGAGGTGCAGGTCCTCGACGACCATGCCCTGGCCGTCGACCTTCAAGTCGACGAACTCCTGACGTGACAATCGGGTGGCGTGCACGCGTCGCCTCCTGTAGATCATGATCCGAGGCGGGCAGACTACCCTCCCGTGATCATCGATGGACAGCCCCGACAGGAGCTCGAGCCCCGCCTTGTCCACCGGCACCGACGTGGCCAACAGGATGACGGTGCTGGTCCGGGCCACCGGTCGATGCCGTACCCCAGCCGCTGGTACGCCTCCAACCACACCAGCAGCGCCGGCAGATGCCGGCGGTCAGCGGCCGTACGCCTCCAGCAGCCGCAGCCACACCTCACTGACCGTCGGAACGACGCAACCGCGTGCCACAGCCGGTCCAGCGGAAACTCACCGACGACCATGCGGGCGTGTTGCTGTTCATGTCACTTTCCCTTCGCGGCGCGGCCGAGACGGAAGGCCGAGATGAGGAAGAAGATGCCGCCAGGGATGGCGTAGCCGGCCGCGTTGATCAGTGTCGGGTTGGCCGCGGACGCACCGAGGATGAACGACGCTCCGGCGAGGACGGAGATGCCGCCGCTGATGATCATCGGCCACTGGCCGCCCATCTTGCGGCGAGTGACACCCACGATCAGCTGGACCAGCCCGGCCACGACCGCCCAGGCGCCCCACACGCGCAGCACCGCAGGGATGCCGGACGCGCAGGCGATGGCCACGCCGATGGCGGTGATCAGGCTGACCGCGATGTTCACGTACAGCAGGGCAGGTGATCCGGTGGTGCGCGACGCGCGGACGTCGATGATGGCGGCGGCCACGTCGAACAGCGGGTAGAGCACGAGCAGAGTGACCGCGAGCGGACCCAGGTTCGCGGCGGTCGTGAACATCGCGAGGGCCCAGACGATGGCGAACGCGAACCGGACGAAGTACAGCCGTCGCAGCGCGGAGGCGGTCCCGGAAACGCCGGGCGAAGCAGCGATGGAGCTCATGATGATCCTTTCAGAGTTTGAGCGACGAGGAGACCGCCTCGCTCGCTCCGGGAAGGCACTCCCGGCGCACGTGCGCTGCTGTCGGCCATGATCGCGGCAGATGCACGGCGGGAATCCGGGCCGGCTTCACGAAGGACGGAAAGTCCGAGGTCCTCCGTGCCGCGGACGCCGGACAGATAAGCCACTGATCCCGCAAGACAGAACGTTCTATCTCGCATAGCCTGCAATCTGCAGTGCGAACTGTCAAGACAGAACGTTCTACCTACTAGGGTGGTCCTATGCGCAGTGAATCCGAAGGCCGGCCGTCCGAAGCGCGGTCCCGGCTGCTCGACACGGCCACCCGGCTCTTCTACGCGGAGGGCATCCACGCCGTCGGCATCGATCGCATCGTCGCTGAGGCGCAGGCGACGCGGGCCACCCTCTACCGGCACTTCCCCAGCAAGGAAGACCTTGTCCTCGCCTACCTGAACGAGGTCGACCGGGCCATGCGGGGCCAGGCGGAGGAGGCCGTGGCCGCCGGCCTACCGGCCGCCGACGCCATCCGGGCCCTCAGTACGTCCATCGCCCACAGCATCCAGTCTCCCGGCTTCCGGGGATGCGCCTTCCTCAACGCGGCCGCCGAGTATCCCGACCCCGAGTCCCCGGTGCGCCAGGCCGTGCACGCCCACCGCCAATGGTTCCTGGAAACCGTCACGGAACTGCTGACCAAGATCCAGCAGACCGGCGCCGAGCCGGCCGCACGCCACTTCGTGATGATGCGCGACGGCGCCATGGCCGCTGGCTGCCTGTTCGACCCGGTGCTGATCTGCGAGACCTTCCTGCACGGAGTCGAGAGACTCCTGCAGGTTTATGCCGTCACCGACTACAGCGGATCGGCGGGCGCCTGAAGCCGCAGGTCCTCCGCTCAGGAATGAAGCGGTCGAGCCCTGTCGGCGGTTGCCGCCCACGGTGCGGCGGCGGCATGGGAGATGTAGTCGCAGAGGCGAAGTTTCGGAAGTGCCGTACGAGACGCGCGCGGGGTTTCCATGGGGATCCGGTCGATCGCTTTGCGGCTGGCGGTGCTGGTCAGCCAGGCGGCGAGGATGGCCGGTTGCTCACTGCCGGGGTTCTGACGGCGCGTTGCGGGGCATCAGGGCGACGACCGGGAGGCTGAGGGCCGTGACCGCCAGAACGACGATGAGAGTGACTTTATCGCGTGGTCCAGTCCGGAGGTCCCGGCTTGGAAGAAGATCGAGGTGACCGCGGCCGAGCCGATCGCTGAAGCGAGTTGCTGGATCGAGCTGAACGAGCCGCTGGCGCTGCCGGCTTCGTCGGGTTTCGCGTCGCCGAGAGCGACGACGGGGATCGTGGCGAAGCTGAGGCCGATGCCGACGCCGATGACGAAGAACGCCGGGGCCAGCGCCCAGAGGCTGACGTTCGTCCCGGAGTAGGCGACGAGGGCCAGTACCCAACCGCAACCGACGAGGTCGACGGTGAGGCCGATGAAGACGAGCCCGCGACCGAGCTTGGCGACCAGGCCACCCATGGCGGCGAACCCGGCGGCGACGAGTCCCAGGGTGAGCGGCACCAGCCCGAGCGAGGTGTCCCTCGGGCCGACGTGCAGCCCCTCCTGCAGGAACAGCGACAGCACGAAGAGCAGGCCGGTGCCGGCGGCGACGGCGACCAGGCACACGAGCAATCCGGAAGTGAAACCCCGGTTCTTCATGAGCGAGGGCGTGATGAGCGGGTGGGCCGCGGTGCGCTGACGGTAGGCGAAGGCAGCGAAGAACAGGACGCCGACGACGATCGAGACGACCGGGATGACGCCCCAGCCGTTGGTCGAACCCTCGATCAGGCCGTACAGCAGCCCGAGCATGGTAACCCCAAGCAGGCCGGAGGCCCAGCCGTCGACGACGGTGGACCGGTCGGCGTCGTCGTCACGCGGCAGGAGCTTGACGGCAATGACCAGCCCGATGACGCCAAGGATGATGTTGATGAGGAAGATCGGGCGCCAGGACAGACCGAACAGGTCGGCGCTGATGAGGAAACCGGCCAGAACCGGGCCGCCGACACTGGAGAGACCGAGAACCGGGCCGAACAGCCCGAACGCCTTGGCGAGCATGTCGCGGTCGAATGCTTTAGTCATGATCGCCATGCCTTGCGGGATGAGCAGAGCCCCGAACGCGCCCTGAGCAATCCGGGCGGCGATGAGCAGGACCTGGTCGGGTGAGAACCCGGCGGCCGCCGAGGCCAGGGTGAACCCGCCCATGCCGATCAGGAAAATCCTGCGCTGGCCGAACTTGTCACCCAGCCGTCCGCCGACCACGAGCAGGACACCCATGGCGAGCATGTACGCCGGTCCCAACCACTTGATCAGACTCTCCCCGCCGTGGAGTTCGCCGGCGATGGTGGGGGCGGCGATGTTCGTAACTGTTGCATCGATGACGTCGAGGGCGTCGGCGAGCAGCACCAGCCCCAGGATCGCCCACATCAGACGGCTGGAGCGGCGTGTGGTGACGGTGCTCGGCTCCGTCAAGGTAGTCATGAGGAAACGTCCTTCTCGGTTCCGTCGGAGCGCCTCTCCTGGGCGGCCTCTCACCCCCACTACGAACGCCCCCGACCTGATCCGACACCGCCTTCGTCGAAATCTTCCGGCACGCGTCGTCAGCGAACCGACCACGGTGGTGTGGAAGCACCCACGCACGCTTCTCAGCCGCGTGCGACAGCTGGAGATGTCGCGGCGCTCCGTAGCAGAGGAGGAAGCCGGCACCGACAGCCCCGGCCAACAGCCCGCCGAGCAGTACCGCGCGAGTCGCGGCCGGTCGACAACAGGCCGCGACTCTACGGCCGCCGCAGCCCGGTGCCCCCGAATCCTGCGCCGTCGCTCGGCGAGCAGGGTTGGCGTCTGAACACGTCAATAGCGCAGCGTCCCGCCTCGCCTTTCATCGCTGTGTCACGTGTGCTCTGCAAACACGGGCGCTACTGCAGCTGGTCGCGGCGGCGGGTGAGGTAGGCGGTCTCGCCGGTGTTGCCGGCCAGCTCGATGGCCCGGTCGTAGGCCGCGCGTGACTGCTGACTTCGGCCCAGCCGGCGCAGCAGGTCGGCGCGGGTGGCGTGGTAGGCGTGATAGCCGGCCAACGCCTCGGCGAGGTGGTCAACGATGGCCAGTGCCACCTCCGGACCGTCGAGCTCGGCCACGGCGATGGCCCGGTTGAGGGCGATGATCGGCGAGGGGTCGAGGCGGACGAGCTGGTCGTAGAGGGCGAGGATCTGCGACCAGTCGGTGTCGCGGATGTCGCGGGCGGAGGTGTGCACAGCGTTGATCGCGGCGAGGATCTGGTAGCGACCCGGAGCCACCCCGGCAGCGGCAGCGGCCAGGCGCTCGCGCACCAGCCGATGACCTTCGGCGATCAGTTCCGCGTCCCAGGCGCCGCGGTCCTGCTCGGCCAGGGGGACCAGTTCGCCGCCGGCCGAGACCCGGGCGGGGCGGCGGGCCTCGATGAGCAGCATCAGCGCCAGCAGGCCGGCCACTTCTCCGTCCTGCGGCAGGAGCGCGCGGATCAGGCGGGTGAGCCGGATCGCCTCGGTGGTCAGCTCGTGTCGTACGGGATCGGTGCCGGGGCCGCTGGCCAGGTAGCCCTCGTTGTAGACGAGGTAGAGGACGGCCAGGACGCCGGAGACACGAGCCGGCAGATCGTCGGCGGACGGCATCCGATAGGGGATGCGCGCCGCCTTGATCTTGGCCTTCGCGCGGGTGATGCGCTGCTCCATGGTGGTCCCCTGCACCAGGAAGGCACGGGCGATCTCGGGCACGGTCAGACCGCCGACCATACGCAGGGTCAACGCCACGCGCGCTTCCACGGCCAGCGCCGGGTGACAGCAGATGAAGATCAGCCGGAGCCGGTCGTCGTCGATGACGCCCAGCGGCTCGGGTGGGGCATTGTCGTGCAGCATCTGAGCCTCCTTGTGCTTGTCGTCGCGTTTGTTCTCGCGCCGGATCCGGTCGATGGCCTTGCGGTTGGCGGTGGTGGTCAGCCACGCCCCCGGATTGGGGGGCAGGCCGTCGGTCCGCCACCGCTCCACGGCGGTCGCGAACGCCTCGGCAGCCGCCTCTTCGGCGATGCCGAGGTCGCCGAAACGCCTGGTCAGAGCGGCCACCACCCGCGCCCACTCGTCGTGGTGGGCCCGAGTGATCGCCTCCTCAACGTCGCTCACAGGAACGGTCGCACCTCGATCTTCCGATCGCACACCTTCGACGCCTCGGCGGCGAGCCTGAGCGCCACATCCAGATCGGGGGCCTCCCACACCCAGACGCCGGCGAGGTACTCCTTCGACTCCACGAAAGGCCCGTCGCTGAACACCGCCTGCTCGCCCCGGTTGTCGATGACCGTGGCCGAGTCGGTGTCCGCGAGTCCGCCCGCGAAAACCCAGTAGCCCTCGGCGATCAGTCGTTCGTTGAACGCGCTGATGGCCGGCTGCCTGTCCGTGCTGCCGGGATTGCTCTTGTCATCGATCACGGAAACCAGATACTGCATCTGAAGATCATCTCCTGTGGTGTCAAGACAGCGTGGTTCGGTTGGTAGGGATTTCAGGCTCTTGCATACCGCGGGCGCCCGGCAGGCCGGTAGATCTGGATCGTCACGTCCGTCAAGTCGACCCGCGACTCGACCAGGTAGAGCGCAAGATCCGGACCGGTCTCCGGGAACAGTCTTCGCGCCCTGGCCGAGGAGCACCGGGATCACGATCAGAATCATCTCGTCGACCAGGTCGTTCTCCAGCAGCCACCAGGTCAGGATGCCACTGCCGTGCACCTGCAGCTCGCCCCCGGGCTTGGCCTTCAGCTCACCGATGGCCGCCGCGAGGTCACCGCGGAGAACGGTCGTGTCCTTCCAACGCGGCGCGGTGAGCGTGGTGGAGGCAACGTACTTGAGGGCCTCGTTCATGGCCACGCCGATGGGATGTGCGCGCGTCTGGTCGGTCTGTGTGATGAACGTCCTGGTCTCGTCAGCTTCATGATCGCGCATCCTTCGCCTCGGCGCTTCACCCCTGCTACGAACACCACCGCCCCGATCCGACACCCCTCCCGGGACTTCCTTGAAGAATTTTCCGGGAGGCCGGTCGTCAGCGATCCGACAGCACGACAGTGTCGATGGAGGCCCGCAGGTGGGGGATCTGGCCGAGCTGGTCGGTGGTGATGTTCCAGCCCTCCGCGACCAGCGGCCGCACGTCGGAGATGTCGAGGGCGTTGTGGAAGACGACCAGGTCGGCCGGCAGCGTGTTGAACTTGATCAGTTTCTCCTGCTCTTCGGGGCATGAAACTCCCGAAGCTACGCACTGCTCTGCGCTACGTCCGACCGCCCTCTCCCGGTCAGGATGCTGTGCTGAAAGGGGAGCGATGGCAGGGCTCCGTCGAGGGATCGACGACAGGGAGATCTTGCGCGCAGCGGCCGCGGTGATCGGCCGGGTAGGCCCCGCAAAGCTGACTCTCGCCGCAGTGGCGCGGGAGGTCGGACTGGTGCCGGGCACCCTGGTTCAGCGTTCAGGTGCCGATCGCCTCACGGCCGGAAGACGTGTGGGTATTGCTCATCCAGTGATTTGATCAGGTGGCGAGGTTGCATTCGTCCTAGTGAGCTCGACAGATGAGCGCTCAGCATTGCCATCACCATCGGTTACGGACCAGAGCCGTTTCTGGACCCCCTGGGCCAGGGGCGGCGGTGCTGAGGGCCGATCTGCAATCTGCCTTGTCTGTCTGATGCCTCCGATATGGTCTCCTCCTCGATCAAGTCGGCACGGGAGGCGGCATGGAAATCTGGACCGATGGCGAGCTGGTGGTCCACGCGTGTGACAGGACGAGGGTCGTGCGGGTCCTGCGCGATTTCGCGGTGTCCGGCGAGGCGAAGGCCCAGCACGGCCTTGGTTGGAAGACCCCGCTGGCGGTCGACGTAGCAGCCGACCGGATCTGGGCCGGCAACCGGGTCCAGGAGTTCCGGCTCAGCGATGTCTCGCCCGTCGCGGCCCACGAGGACGAGGTGTTGCGGCTGGCCGGCCTTGGCGAAGGGCGATTAGTGGCGATCCTTCCTCCTACCGGCGGGGTCTGCCGACTGGCTGTCGGGAAGCCGGGCAACTGGGAGAACGAAGTGCTCCTGGATGACCTCGGCGACGCGGCACCCGGTCTCGCGGCAACCGACGAGTCACCGATCTCCCGCGTCATCGGCGATGACCCGACACTGACCGCCACCGAACACGGACTGGTGGTGGCAGACGGGAAACGAGGCGTCGTGGCGCATTTCAGCCTGGATCTGGAACTCCTGGGACTGTGGCACTCCGGTGGTGCCGACGAAACCGAGCTGACGGGCTATGCCACGGCTCGCGGAGTTCTCGTCACCGCCCGCTGGGCGGGCCGCCACTCCCGCGTTGGGTGGCTCACTCCTCGGAAGAAGGCCCGGCACTTGCGTAATGGCTACGGCGCATACGCCATGCCGGCCGGAGACGAGCGCATGTGGCTGGTCAGCGATTTCGAGGTGGCGCTGCTGGATCACGAAGGCGAGACCATCGCCACGGCGCCGGCGCCGAGCGGCCTGATACAGGCCGCACACGCCTCGGACCAGTGGTGCGTGATGGGTACCAGCGCCGGTGTCGGCATCGCCGCCGCCGACGAGGGCATCTCGGTGCGCACTGTCAGCGTCGGCCGGCAGGGTAAGCGTCAGCGCGATCGTTGACCACAGGGTCGGATTCGTCGCAGGCGAAATATGGAGCTACAGCTTGCGGCACGGCCGCCCTGTTTGGCCGGGAAAGGGTACGCGCGGAGCGCCACGCGCACCGCCGGGACCGCGGCGGTGCACCGTTCGTCCAGGGTGGCGGAGGTCAGCACGCCGAGGAATGTGTTGATCCCCGCGCCTGCACCTCTGCGAGCTGCCTCGATCCGCTGGCAGGCTTCGGCTTGCTGCCGCGCCAGTTCCTCCAGTACCGACCCCACCACCACCGCCTCGCGCGCCTGCACCCACAGCAGAAGGCGGGGGCTTCTGCTTACCGGCCAGGCACATGCCGTAGGTGATCTGCATGATGCCGTAACCGCAGTCGGCCTCGGCCCAGTTGATCGTCCAGTCGTCGCCTTCGTCTTCGTCGTTGTAGTAGTCGATGCCGAAGTAGTTGTCGATCAGCGGATTCGCGGTCACCCCGGGACGGCGAAGCGGGCCGCTTGCCAGGTGTTGGGCTCCTGCACCGCGACTCCCATCATGATCTGCGCGGGGACCTGCCCGCCGCCGTCCAGCGCCTTCAACGGAAACAGGCTGTGCGGCGAATACGCCGGCATGCCACCTGCCGCGGAGTGCTCTGATCGGCGGGCGGCACCCGCGGATCCCTGGCGTGCAAGTGCAGCACCGGGGTCCACGATCGCGGTGAACCCGCCCCGCTCGGCCGGCTCGCTCTTGTTGGTGGAGGTACGCGGCGCGTAGACGATCACCGCCCGATCCCCGGAGGCCGTCACGCAGACGTTGCCGATCCATGGGTCGGTGCCGAAGCCCGGTTCCGGCAGCGAGGCCGCCGTCCGCCACCGATACCCGTCCCTGGCATTGGCCAGCACATGAGAACCGGTGGCGTCGCCCGCAGTGGTCACCGCCCGGTCGGACGACTTCTCCCGGCCACTGCCCAGCACCTCGCCTCACTTGCCCGCATCGACGCTCTCGGGCGCGACGGATTTCGCGACTGGGATCGCGAGGTCCTTCTCAGCCGGTGGTCGGGTCGGTTCGGCGGTCGCGGGAACCGCCGTGAACGATGCGGGACACGACCGCTCAGGCGTTGTAGCGGAGCCAAACCTGGTGGGCTTGGTGATGGCAGTCCCAAGTGACGATCGCGGCGAAGTCGTCCAGCGATCCGCCTTGGACTTCCATGCAGAAATTGGACTCATCGTTCTGCTGAAATTGAGGGTAGTCCGCGGTGTTGCTCCACACCATGGCGGGCACGTACGTGTTGCACTCGATCTGCTTGACCAGCGCCTGGCGATTGGCGTTCCATTCCATGATGCACTTCCCGCTCCAGGAGTTGCCGATGAGGTGGAAATCGATGAAGCCGTCGCCTTCGGTGTGCCAGAGGTACCACATCTGCGATCGCCCGCCGGCTACGCACCGATATTGCACCGCCGGCGCGCCCCTCTCCTTGGACGCGCCCAGAATGTCCAGGCACCTACCGCTATTGAGGTTCCGGAACGTGTAGGGCCCGATCCAGGAGCCTTGGAGTTGCACCCCGTCCTTCGTCATCGGCGGCGGGGGTGGCGGCGGCACGTCACCGGTGACCGACACCGTCTCCTCGGTCGTGTCGATGTCCGGCTGTGCCGCAGACGCGCTCGCCGTCCCGGATAAACCCAGAACCAGCAGTACGACGGCTGTGATGGCCGAGATCGATTGCCTGATGGGCATGACTCTTCTCTTTCCGACGAGATGAAATTGGGCAGACATGACTCCCCGGCCCCGATCCGGCCGGACGCCTGATCAGGGTCAGGAATAGAAGCGTTGTGGAGATGCCCGTCCTCTACGAGACCGCATCGGACAGGCCGGGGTGGGCCGGATTTTTCGTCTTCGTCGACATAGCCCAGTACGCCTTCGTTCAAGAAGGCGCCGCTATCCTGGAGAGCGATCGCCTCATCCGGCAGCGCGAGGATATAGGCGGCTCGATCGACGTACCGCACACCCGCCGACCCATGGATTGTCAGCGCCATATCCCACTGAAGGTGAGATGAGTGCGTTCACGCTCCGTCGGGGGACCAGACGCTGGCCAGCAGACCGTCAAGAGTCCACGTCGCCCCTGGCTCAAGGCAGAGCTGATCCATCAGACGCGTGTTCACCACACGCCATACGCCCGCCTTGCTGATCCGGAATACAGCGGCGAGCTTTCCGCCGGCGGACAGCCTGGATGACCATTCATCCGGATCCTCGTCGATATAGCCCACCACGCCCTGGTCCACGAACGTGCCGCCGGCCTGGAGAGCGTCCGCCTCATCCGGCAGCGCCAGCAAGTAGGCGTCCCGGTCGGCGGCCCGCAGGCGGTGAAGTCCCGTGCTGCCAGGGAAAGTCGTCCGGGAAATGGAATACACCTGGCCGACGAATCTGAAGCCGTGGTCACGGATCATCGTGTCCCGCTCGGCCACGCTTGCGGTGTAGAAGTAACCGTCGATCGGGGTGGCCAGTTCGTAGAGCCCGACCAACTGGGGCGAGGTCACCGGAGGGCTTACCGGAGCCGTGTGCGATGCGGTCGGGGGTGAGGCGGCCACGGGCGATGCGGCCTGGGTCAGGCCGACGGTCATGGCCGCCGCGATGATCGCCAGCGGAGTCAAGTGTCGCCGAGTTTTCGACATTGTAGCCACCTTTCATGTGCTGCTTTTCGCGGCGTGATATCCATCTGAGTCGGATGCACGTTTCAACCGACCCGCTCGGGCGGCCACCCCTCCAGCGGACCGTGGGCTAGAGCCAACGCGTGCAGTACAGGTTCAACATGTGGGAATATGCCCGGACGGCCTTTCCGACCCTGCTCATCATCACGGTGCAGGCGGAACACGCATACCCGTCGAAGACGCTCGCGGTCCTGGGTTTTGGCGCCGGCCGGGCTCTGCATGTCGGCGGAGCACCCTGTGGCGTTGGGGTCCTTCCCCGCGCAGGTGTTTTCCCAGCAGGTGGCCGAGACCTTGTCCGGACCGGCCTGCGGCTGTGCGTGGGCGGGGCGCCGAAGCCGAACAGAATTACCAGGGCGCCGGCCAATGTGCCAACGATTGTGGTGAGCCGCTGGTGCATTCCATTTCTTCCTTGGTGATCTGAGCCTTGCTCGCGACCTGTGGGTAGATCATCAGAAGCCGCCGGGACGGCATTCGAGCGGAGATGAGCTCCGTGGTCTCTTTGGCTCCAGACCTTCCCGCCCCTGACGATCACGGTTCCATCTGTATGGCGAGCGTCGGGAGCGCGGCGGGAAAGAGTTACGTGCCCGGTATATGCTGGATGTCTCGCCTTGAACGGCATCTGTGGGTCAGTCCACATAGACGTGCAGATCATGGCCGGTGAGTCTGCAGGATGGCTCATTTGATCAGCTATATGCTTGTACCAGAAGTTCATTATCGAGGCGTTGCTGTCAGGCGCTATTGCGAGGACAGCTTGCGTCGTCGCATTGGCGGTTCCCGCCAATGCGAACCCGAGTCCGACTGTCAGTACGATGGCCGTGAAGATATTTTGACCACGACTACTCCCTTTCCTTCTGCGCCTATGAAGAATCGACGCGTTTACGCCATTTCGTGGCTCTTGGCCTGGTACCGAAAATTATGCGTAGGAAGGCCACTGAATCAAAGGGCACTGACCGGGCAATTGCCGGACATATCGATTGCGGTACGGTCGGGAGCTGGCGCGGTAGTTTCTCCTGGTGGTAGGGCCTGAGACCTTCAATGCCGCCGGTTTCTCGGACGGGTGTGTGTCACCCCCGGTGGCCATGACCAGGTTCTTGGCTCCGTTTCCAGCTCCCGTCGCTTCGAACCGAGCGTGCGGTTCTCCCGCACACGGCTCCGCGACGTCCTTCACCGGCACGGTGCAGACGGCCTGAAGCCAGCCCCCCGTGCGCCTTCGCTTGTGCCTCTTGGCGAGGAATAACGCGAGCCGTGCAAGTGCAAAGGCTCTGATCTTGTCGAAGACGCGGGTGCATGCTTCCGTAGCGGAAATACCCCAACCAGCCGCGCGGGAAGGCGTTGACCTGCCGCACGATCGTCTCGACCGGCACCAGCAGCCGGCATCCTCTACATCCGTGAGGTCTCGGTGATGGCGCACCTGACCCCGCCGATCTGGACCAATGCCGACCGCTACCGCTTCTCATCCTCGCCCCGACGACTGGATCCCCTACGAACGCTCGCGCCTGCGCACCGAGCTGACCCGGATCAGCCGATCCGGCGATTCCGACGCAGAGTGGGCCCTGATCGAGCCCCTGCTCCCGGTGCCCGCATGCCAGACGCCCAAGGGCGGACGCCCGGAGAAGCACCATCGCCGCGACATCATCGACACGATCAGGTCCGTGAATGACAACGCCACGAAATGGAGGGCATTGCCGGCGGATTTCCCGCCGTTTCCAGCCCGTCTTCGGCTTCTTTGCGCGCTGGACGAGGGCCGGGGTCTTCAACCGGATCCGCGATGAGCTCCATCGCGCCGTCCGGCTGCGGGCGGGCCGGGAGGCGCTGGCGCGGCTGCGGATGCTGCACCACAGCTCACTCTGCTCTGGGGCGACAGCGCTTACGCCGGCCCGCTGGTCGCCGGACGGTGCCACACGTCCCTGGATTTTGACCGTGATGCCCTCGCGTCGCTGACGTGGGCCAGAGGCCCGAGGACGGCTCGACCGCCCTGTCGCGGGCCGCTGCAGTGCCGCGGCTCTGACCTTGCAGATCGCCACCCACCGGATCGCACCGCCAGCGCCCCCGGAACGGCCTGACGCCGTGGCGCCTCTACTGAGGCGATCACTCGCGAGCGAACGCCGACGACAGGACCAGCGGCCGGTACGACCTCGCCTGAGAACCGAACAACAGCGGGGGATGGGTAGGCGCCCACCCCCGGTGCCGCCGTGAGTGCGCGTCGCTTGCCGGGGCCTACTTGTCGGCCGGCACGTACACCAGTTCGAGGATTCCGGACGGAAAGGCCGTGCTTTTCACCAAGCGCAGGTTCACGGCCTGATCCAACTCGGGGAACAGCGGCGCACCCTTGCCGGTGACGGCGGGCAGCACCCACAGCCGGTACTCGTCGACCACGCCGAGCTTGATCAGGGAGTGCATGAACGCGGTGCCGCCGGCGGCGACGAGGTCCTTGCCGGGCTCGGCCTTCAGCTTGGCGACCTCCTCCGCCGTGTCACCGCCGGCGATCCGGGTCTCGGGCCAGTCGTCGGCCGACGTCAGGGTGCGGGAGAACACGACCTTGGGGATCTCGTTCATGGCCTTGGCAGAAGGGTGGTCGGAGGTGGGCCAGTATCCGGCCATGATCTCGTAGGTGTTGCGGCCCATGAGGAAGGCGCCGGCCTCCCACAGCCGGCTGACGAAGTACTTTTCCTGCTCGGGGTCGTCGATGCTCATCATGACGTCCCGGATTCCGTTGTCCCCGTCAGCGCTTTTGCCGTCGAGCGAGACGTAAAAACCCAGAATCAACTTCCGCATCAGATGCCTCCATGTGTTTGTTCCCGCGCCGGGACGGTCCCAGCGCGGGCCCAACGCCCCAAGTGGGCACTTGCATGAGCTCTCACCGATCGGCGTCCACCGCTCGATCAGCTCGTGCTCAGTGGTTGGTCACTCACACACTCAGACCGCCGGTTCCCTCAAAACTCATCGCGCTCTGCGCGATCGACACCTCTCACTCCCAGCAGGAACGCGCTCCCGGCGACGGTACGCGCGCGACGCGGCCGGGGCCGGCTGAGCCGCAGGTCGTCCTGCGCGGTGGCCACGAACATAGCCGCAGAGCGTAGCCGGTGGCCGGGACGGTCCGGCAGCAACCAAAGTCGCATTTCCGAGGTGACCTCAGTGGCCACGGTCCGGCCGCCCGGCAGCAGCGGCCGGGCCGGGCCGGCCCTGCTCGGCGCGGTCAGCCACAGCAAGGGACCAGCTCGGCCGACTGTGCGCGCTCCGCCGCGCATCCCGAAGATCGTTGACGAGGTATGAAGACCCCTTCTTACGGCTTGTGCGTGGCGGTGGGAAAATCCGGGACGAGGGGGCCGGCGTGGGTGCGGCATTCCTCAAAGTAGGCGTGCCGGCCATGGGGGCCAGGTGCAGTCGGGCGTCGGGGATGCGGTTGGCGAGCAGCTGCCGGCCGCGGGGTGGTGGCGCCGGGCGTGGACCCTCGAAGACGCCTTCGTCGCCACCGGTCATACAGGGCAACCTCATGGCTGCCAGTACACAAGGCGGCAGATGCCTCGGGCGGTCGGGCGCTGGAAGAAGCACCGGCCCGGCCCTCAGACACCTGCTACCACAGCGGCGCCCAGCCCCAGCAGGACGACGCCGGTGGTCACGCTGAGTCCCCGCAGGACGGTCGGCTTCGATACCAGGGCGCGCCCTCGGCTGACGGCCCAGGTGAGCAACGTGTACCAGGAGGCGCTGACGAGCGCCCACAGGGCTCCCAGGGCGACGGTCGACAGGAACACCGGGCCTTCCGCGGTCACGAACTGGGGCAGCACCGAGACGGCGAACACGCCCGCCTTGGGGTTGCCGAGGTTGGTGATCAGGCCGGTGACATATCCGCCTGCGAAGCCGGTGCGCTGCCCGCCCTCGCGGGGCGGGCGGGTGGAGACGGTGGTAAGCGTGGTCCGCAGCGTGTTCACCCCGAGGATCATCAGCACGATGCCGCCTGCGATCCGGAGCACCGCGTACGCGGTGGGGCTGGCCAGCAGGACGGCGGACAGCCCGGCCGCGGCGGCTGTGGACCACAGCAGGAAGCCGGTGGCGTTGCCCGCGAGCGTGCCTCGGACCGTGCGTTGCCCGCCTTCCAGAACCTGCCGGATCATCAGGGCCTGACTCGCGCCTGGCAGCATCGCCAGCAGCAAGGTGGTGGCGATGAAAACGGGCACATGCGTGGGCATGGAAAAGAACCCTTCCGGGGATTGCGGTCGATGGGTGCCCACCACTCTTCCCCTCCCGTACCCGTAAGAGAAGTTAAAAGAGAAGGGTGCAGCGTTAGGATTAGTGAATGGTGGTGGATCCGGGACAGCTGCGGCTTCTCGCGTTGATCGAGCGGCACGGCTCCCTGACGGCGGCGGCTCACGCACTCCACCTCACGCCCGCGGCGGTCACCCAGCAGGTGGCCAAGGCCGAGCGCGACTGGCAGGTGCCCCTGGTCATCCGTGGTCCTCGCGGAGCGACGCTCACCACGGCCGGTGCACTGCTCGCCTCCCACGGTCGAACCGTGGAGGAGGCATCGGACAAGGCCAAGGCGCAACTGGCCGCACTGCTCGGCCACCTCTCGCTCCGTCTGCGGATCGGAACGTTCCAGGCGGCTGCCCTGCACCTGCTGCCACCCGCTCTGACGGCCCTGCGACACCGCCATCCGGACGCCGACGTCTCGGTCGTGGACGTGGTGTCCGGACGCGGAGCGGACGAGATCAGTGCGGGGCGCCTGGACCTCGCCATCGTCGCGTCCTGGGGCACACCGCTCGCGCCGCCCCCACACCTACGGGCCCACTCGCTCCTGCTGGACCCGATGGTCGTGGTCCTCCCCGATGACCACCCGCTGGCCACCGGGCAGCCCGCGGACACCGAACTTCACCTGCAACAACTGCGCGGCGAATCGTGGGTCTCCATCCTGGCCGGCCATGCCGCCCGCGAACAGTTCCACGACGCTGCCCGCGAGGCCGGCTTCACACCCACCGTGCGGTTCGAGACCGAGTCCTACGACGTCGCCCAGGCCCTCGTCGGCACAGGCATCGCCGTGGCCCTGGTCTCGCGCCTGGCCCTGACCCATGCTCCTGGCACCACCCATCGCGAACTGGCCCACCCCAGGCCCTACCGCCAGCTCTACGCCGTGACCCGAACCGACGCCGGCCTCACACCACTCGCAGACATGCTCATCGACCTCCTCCGTGATGTCGCCCGCGACATCACCGCCACCTGGGAGGCTCCCCTGCGAGAAAAACAACGCTCATCGAACTCACCGCCCGGAGCCTGAAAGCCCCGGTTCTGCATCGACACCGCCTGGTCCGGAGCGGCCGGCCCCGCTCCGACCGACCATGGACGCCGGCAGCCGGTTTCAACCACCCCGCCGCGTCGTCGGCGCTCCACCCGGCGGGTGCGGGCCGCGGTGCCTCGTCCGCGGGTCTGTACGGTCACTGGTGTAACTCCTGATCAAGGAGAACGCACCTGATGAGTACTGTGATCCAGGCATCGACGGAGAGCGACCTGGAGGACGCCGGCGTGGCCCGCAAGCAGCCCAAGGACAACATCGCCACCGCCGGCGGCTGCCTGGCTTCGCACTACCTCGCCGCCTGGATCATCGCCCGCCTCGAGGGCAACGACGCCGCCGAAAGCGCGCTGCACTATGTCGCCCCGGTCGGCGAAAAGGAGGAATACATCGAGCGCGCCTGGCGCAACATCACCCCCTACCTGCCCGCTCCCACACCGGCGCTCGTCTGAACAACGAGCCGCAAGCGCGACCGAGAATCGACGAAGACCACCGTCATCAAGATCATTAGATTCTCTCGCGTGACGACGAACCCGGGCTCGCGAGGCTGGTCAATCGAATTCGCTCCGGATGGAAGCTCGCGACGTAGGCAGGATCGTCATGGCCGATGCGTTCCCAGTCGGGCGATAGGCCCCCGGGGAGGGTCGGACCGGATTTTGGCGCTACGTGGCCTGTGTCGCGGGTTTGAGTTCCTAGCCGCGCATAGCTCTGCGTGACGATGGTGACGGTGAAAACCCTTCGCAGGCATCACCGTTCTGTGGGACCAGAGACGGCTGACGAAGTGGATGAGAAGGTCCACGGTGGGCTCAGCAGGGCCTGGTTCAGGCCGGTGGGCTGGCGGCTACGCCGGCCAGGACGGCGGAGGCGAGCCGGTGGGCTGATGCGCCTATGGTGGCGGGGAGGCCGATCTCCATGAAGCTCCCGTGGCCGTAGGCGAGGGCCATCACCTGGTAGGCGGCGTCGTCGTAGACGACGGCTGCGCGGCCGGGGTGGTCGTCGGCCAGGCTGTCGCGGAGGGGCCGGGTCGGTCCGGCGTAAACGGCGTGGAATCGGTCGTCTGCCAGCTCGGGGCACCGATCACGTACCGCATCCTGTTCCGACCCGATGGGCTCGACGCCGCCTGCATCCGCCGCCTGGTGGCCGGAGCCCTGCACGCGACCGGGTGAGCGGCCTTCTGCCGTCGTCATCGTGGCGGGCCGCCGGTCCGACGACCTGTCTCTTGCCGGCACACATCGAGCACGCAGTCGCGCAGCCACCGGTGAGCCGGGTCTGCATCGAGCCGGACGTGCCACAACAACGACACCGTCACCTCGGGAGCCGGGAAGGGCAACTCGAAGGTGTGCATCCCGCGCCGCAGGTTCACGGTGTGACGCTCCGGAACCGTGGCGACCAGGTCCGAGGCCTTCGCCAGGGCCAAGGCGGCACTGAAGCCGTCCACAATCGTCACGACTTCCCGCTCGTGGTTCGTTGGGCGAAGAGCCTCGTCCACGAGCCCTTCCGTCAGACCGCGCCGCGAGACGTGCACGTGTCGTGAGGAGGCATACCGGGCTGTCGTGACCTTCCCGGTGCTCAGCGGGTGCTCGCGTCGCACCACGCCGATGAACCGGTCGGCGAACAGCGGCGCGCTCAACACGTCCGGAGGCAGGGCGTGCTCGACTACGCCCGTCTCCAGGTCGACGCCGCCGAGTCGCAAGGGACCCGCGTTCTTCTTGGCCTTCTGCATGAACCGCAGTCGCACGCCAGGCGCTTCGCTGCCGACCTTGGCCATCAGCTCGGGGCCGAAGCTCTCCACGAACCCATCGCTGGTGCGCAACGCGAAGGTCCTCTCCAGGGTTGTCAGGTCGAGCCTCGCGGCCGGCCGCAGAATCTCTTCGGCCTGCTGGACCAAGCCACGCACACGGTCGCGCAGTTCCAAGGCGCGCGGCGTGGGCACCAGCCCGCGGCCGGCCCGCACCAGCAGCGGGTCGCCGGTGGCTCGCCGCAACCGCGCAAGCGCACGGCTCATCGCAGAAGGACTGAGCGCGAGCCGTTCACCTGCCCGCGTCACGCTGCCTTCCTCAAGCAGGACGTCCAGCGTGACCAGCAAGTTCAGATCGGGCCGTGCCATATGTACACGATCTCATGGATCAGCCGGAACATGGCGTTTCATGCACAGATCACTTTCCATCTTTGCGTCTTCCGCCAGGTCGCAAGGAGACCTACTGTCCCACTGCGACCCCCTCGACTTCAGGAAGAGGCCATTCTCTTGAGACCTGCAACACCTCCGGGCACCAAGCCCGACCAGACATCGCCTGTGCGCCGCGCGCCCTTGGCCTGGGCGCTGATCGCGCTGTCGCTGTCCATGCTCCTGCCCTCGCTGAGCACCAGCATCGCCAACGTCGGCCTGCCGAACCTGGCCGTGGCCTTCGGGGCTTCCTTCAGCGAGGTCCAGTGGGTTGTGATCGCCTATCTGCTGGCCGTCACGACGCTGATCGTCGGCGCCGGCCGACTCGGCGACCTCGCCGGGCGACGTCGTCTCCTGCTCGGCGGCATCACCGTGTTCACGTTCGCGACGCTGTTGTGCGGCCTCGCCCCGAGCCTTCCCCTCCTGGTCGCGGCCCGGGCGTTTCAAGGAGCCGGGGCCGCGTGCATGATGGCGCTGACGATGGCCTTCGCCGGCGAGACCGTGCCCAAGGACCGCACCGGCAGCGTCATGGGGCTGCTCGGGACGATGTCGGCGGTCGGCACCGCGCTGGGGCCCTCCCTCGGTGGAGTCCTCATCGCGGTCTTCGGCTGGCGTGCGATCTTCCTCATCGGTGTGCCGCTCGGCCTCCTCACCCTCGCCCTCACGGTGCGGGTGCTGCCCGCCTCCGCACCGCCGACGGGCTCCGCACGGCGGCGTTTCGATACCGTGGGCACGGCGTTGCTGGCGATCACCCTGGGTGCCTATGCGCTGGCCATGACGATCGAAGGGAACTCGTCCGGCCCGCTCGCCGCCGGATTGCTCATCGTCTCCGGGGCAGGCCTCGCGTTGTTCGTGATCACCGAGAGCCGGGTCTCGTCCCCGCTGCTCACCCTCTCGACGCTCCGCGATCCTGTCCTCGCCGCCGGCCTTGCGGCGAGCGCTCTGGTCTCGACCGTCATGATGACCACTCTCGTCGTGGGTCCTTTCCACCTGGCCCGGGCGCTCGGGCTCGACCCGGCTCTCGTCGGTCTGGTGATGTCAGCCGGTCCCGCGGTGTCCGCTCTCACCGGCGTCCCGGCAGGGCGCGCCACCGATCGTGTCGGAGCCGAGGCCATGGTGATCGCCGGGCTCGGCGGCATCATCGTCGGCACCGTGGCGCTCTCCTTGACGCCCACGACCGCCGGCGTCATCGGGTACGTCCTGCCCCTGGTCATCACCACCGCCGGCTACGCGCTGTTCCAGGCGGCCAACAACACCGCGGTCATGAAAGACGTCTCCCCGCACCAGCGTGGCCTGGTGTCAGGCATGTTGAACCTCTCCCGGAAGCTGGGTCTCATCACCGGTGCGTCGGTCATGGGGGCGGTCTTCGCCTTCGCCGCGGGCACGAGCGATGTCACCACGGCCGCGTCGGCTGAGGTGGCTCGCGGAACTCACTGGACCTTCGCCGTCGCGGCTCTTCTCGTGGCCTTGGGCATGGCCGTGGTCGTGGGGCTCCGGGTGCGTTCCCGAAGCTCAGATTCTTGAGCGTGCATACAAAATGCAGTCCACTTAAGAATCCTGGACGGGGCGATCAGCCGAGGCCGGGTGACCTCGGCGGTCGGTCTGGGGTTGGTCTGCGGATCACTGACATCCCTGCTCTTTCCTCCTGCCCGGGTCGGGTTAGTGGTGTGCGCTACGGCTGTGACTCGCAGCGCTTGATGTCGCATTTTCTGCATCTATAACGAACCCAGAATCACGCCATCCAGCGATGCAGGTCACAGGCTGGTCTTGACGCGGTGGCCACCCTCATGGTCGAGGCGCGGAAGGTGACAACCGAGCCCAGGCCACCTCCGATGAACGCGTGCCGGGCGGGATCGGCGAGGACCAAGGCCATCCGACCTCCAGCGGGAGCAGATCGAACCGATCGGTCGCGATGGACGTGATCATGAGGGGCGGCTTGCCTCCATCTACCTGGAGGCGGATCTTCCTGACTATTGTGATCTCCATCTTTCGGAGGGGGAAAGCGGTTGATGGCGGACGGGTCTGACGTTTCGCTGGGCAGTGGGTACGTGCTCCTGGAGGAGATCGGCGCCGGCGGCATGGGCACCGTCTGGCGTGCGCGGCACCGGGACACCGGCGACGTCGTGGCGGTAAAGCTGCTGCGTGACGGCCTCGCCGCCGACCAGGACCTGGTGCTGCGTTTCATCCAGGAACGTCAGGTGATGCGCACCTTACGCCATCCCAACATCGTCACCGTCCGCGACTTCGTCGTCGAGGGCGAGCGCCTGGCCCTGGTGATGGACCTGGTCGAGGGCGGCGACCTGCGTACGCTGATCCAGCGGCGCGGCACCCTGCCCCCGGCGGAGGCGGCGGCCCTGCTGGCACAGACGGCCGGCGCGCTGGCCGCCGCACACGAGATCGGCATCGTCCACCGCGACGTCAAGCCGGGCAACGTCCTGCTCGACCGGGCCACCGGTCAGGTCCGGCTGACGGACTTCGGGGTGGCCCGCATCCTGCACGGCCCCGGCATCACCCAGACCAGCGCCGTCATCGGCACGCCCGTGTACCTGGCACCCGAGGTGGCCGACGGTGACGCCGCGACGCCGGCCGTGGACGTGTACGCCCTCGGGCTGATCCTCTACGAGCTGCTGGCCGGGCGTCCGCCGTTCGTGGGGGAGCACCCGATGGTGCTGATCCGGCAGCACGCGATCGCCGCGCCCCGGCGGCTGCCCGGGATGCCCGACGCGCTGTGGGCTCTCGTCTCGGCGTGCGCGGCCAAGGACCCGGCGGCGCGCCCGTCCGCGGGGGCGGTCGTGGCGGCGCTCCGCGAGGCCGCGCCCGCGCTGGCGGGCCTTCCGGCGCTGCCGCCTGTCTCGCGGGGCGAGGCCCCCTCGGTCACCTCCGAGCCCCTGGCCCCGCCGCTCCCGCCCTCGCCCGCGCCTTCTCCGACCGGCGCGTCCGGCCCTGCCCCGGCCGGTCCGCCCGTCCCGCGCCCGCTGATGGCCGGCCCGACGGGCCCAGGAGGGCCCGCCGATCCGGGAGGCCCCAGGGGCGGTCCTGAGCGCCGGTCGCGCAAGCGGGTGGTCGTGCTGTCGGCCGCCGGGGCGGCCCTGGCGGTCAGCGCCGCGGCCGTCGCCTATGTGGCCCCCTGGCGCGCATCCGGCACCGTGGTGGCCCGGGACACCCAGCCGCTGTTCGCCGTGCAGTCCACCCCCACGGCACCGGTCACCACCCCGGGAGCCACCACCCCCGGCACCGGGAAGCGTGACGAGCGCAAGGGCGAAACGGCTCGCCAGGTGCGTGACGGCACCACCGCCGACCCCGCCGGCCCCCCGTCCACGGAGCCGAAGAAGAAGACCACCACCCACGAGCCGGCCCCCGGGCCGACCAAGGAGTCCAAGCCCGTCGAGTCGCCCAAGCCGCGCACCACCGACGAGACGGACGAGGTCAAGCCCGACGACGGCACTCAGAAGCCCGACACCGACCAGGTGTCGAAGCTGGACTGGCGCTGCCGGGACTGGGCCCCGGTGGGCGAGGGCACGATGATGGCGCCCTGCATGGTCCTGGTGGACGGCGTCTTCCACATCAAGGGCAAGATCAAGGGCCCCAAGTCGGTCCGGTCGGACATCCACCTCCAGCTGTACAACACCGACGCCGAGACCAACGCCTCGCAGCCGTACATCTGCAAGGGCGTCTCACCGATGACCAACGGCGGCGTCGCCGTGTGCGGCCCGTTCAAGGTCACCGCGCCGCGGGCCGGCCAGCTCCACGACGTGCGCCAGCGGTGGAAGCTGAAGGGCACGACCGTGTGGAGCGGCGGCGTGGAGAGCCCCGCCGAGATCTGGTAACGCCGCCGGGGCGGACACCCGGTGGGTTGGAGGGGCGCAGGCTGGGATCACCGGGACATGTCGACTGCCTTCGCGATCATCTCCCTCCTGTTCAACGGGCCCGTCGTGCCGGGCGCAGGGTGCCGAGTTGACGTTCGGGTCGGTGGTCTGGGCGTCGTGCAGGCGGCCGACCTCGCTGACGATGGTGTTGATGGAGCGATGCTGGCTCCTGGATGCGCATCGCCCTCGCTGGACAGGTGGAGCGGCATGACCGACTCGGCCGCTGCCCGGCGGGCGCGAGCCCGGTCGGAAGGTGTCACCGGCCGAGCGCGAAGCAGAGACTGCGCGGAGGCGACGCTGTCCCGAAGCCACGCCGCGAGGGCAGGGCGCGAGGCATCCACTCGGCCGCCGGCGAAAAGGCCGACGGCTTCGCCAACCCGTGCTCCTCCGCGGTGGCCATGAAAGGGACGTTCCCGTTCGCCGGCGCTGCAGTGCGCCGCAATGGCACCGGGCGGGCAGAAGAAGCCAGCAGCGGCCGGGAGTTGGCCGTGCAGGCTCGCGACGAACTGCCGGTGCGGGCAGTTCAGCACGGCAGCAAGGGCCCGCCGTTGACCCTCAGGCCGCCGCCGTGGCCGTCGGTGACGCCGGTGGCCAGAAAACCGAAGCTCACCCGGCCGAGCGGCGGGACATAGCCGTTGTACGACTGATTGCTCGCCGACATGTTCTGGCCTGGTTGGGTCACGATCGCATCCCACGCAGTGGTGACCTTGGTGTTGCCGTCCCACGTCCAGGTGGCCGTCCAGGCGTTCACCGGTATCGGGTCGTTGATGAGGGTGACCTTGATCTGAAAACCGTTGGTCCACGAGCTGACTTTCTCCCACTCGCACGCAATGATCGTCGCTTGTGCGGGGGAGGCGTACGTGGCGATCAATACGATCGCTCCGGCCAGAACTGCCGTCACCCGAGCCAACCGCCATGTACGTCGTCTGGTCATGACCAACCCTTCGGCAGGAGCGGGCACGGCCCGACAGCGGGGTGCGCTTCCCCTCGGGGGTACCCTCTTGGTGGGCCGGAGTCAACGCGTGAACCGGCCCACGCCCAGGGCCTGCGCACCGACCACGGCTTCGCCTGCAGCCACTCCCGATCAGCGGCTCATCCTGGGATTTTCGAACTGAAACTTTCACCCGTCATCCCGCCGGAGCGCTTGCCGCCAAGCGCGAACGATCCGGCCTCTCTCACACACGGGCGATGCCTGGGCTGGCGTGGGCCTGCTCGGGGAAAGCCCACCGCAGCGTACGCAGGACCGGCCCCGCGCCGGCTGGCATGCATGAAGGGGCCCGGCTCGGGTCCGTGCGACCAGTCCCCAATGTAGCTGTGTGACAACAGTCTCGGCCTGTGACTACAGCTGGTACCACGGCCCGTCTTGAGGCGAACCGGTACGGCGGAATGGGTTCCCCACCCAGGACACTCGCGGTTGGCCAGCTGTGTGGAAACCTTCAATGCGCTGTGACCGGAAACAATCACGGGTTGCTGGACTGAGAACAGTAGTCTCATCTGGTGATTGATCACGGGATTCTCGACGGAACCGGTCGGCGCGTCACGCTGCGGGAGGTAGATGAGGAGAACTGGCGTGCAGTCGCTGACATCGCGCCGCTTGACGAGCAGCGACGTTATGTCCCCGCCCTGGCTGCCCGCTATCTGTTGCTGTCGATGCGTGAAGGCAGCTGGAACTCGCTGGCGGTCTACGCCGACGACACGGTCGTTGGGCACGTCATGTGGGGTGTGGATGAGGACGGCTCGCACTGGATCGGGGGAATGATGATCGATGGCTCGGAGCAGGGCAAGGGCCTCGGCCGCGCCCTCCTGCGCACCATGACGGCCTGGTTGGCGGCGCAGGAGGGCGGTTGGACGATCCGGCTGGCATATCAGCCGGACAACATCGTTGCTGGACGGCTTTACGAGTCGCTGGGTTTCGTGCCGACGGGAGCAGTTGATGGTGAGGAGGTCATCGCGGAGCTGGCACCAAGCCGGCTTGGTGATCGCTGAGAGATGGCAGGGACGGCTCACCTGGCCCGATCATGCTGAGGCGGCTGACCGGGGTCGGCCGCCCCAGCGGATGCCTTTCTCGCTGCGGGCTCGGGCGCGTTCGCGGCGTTGGGCGGCCAGGACATCGGGGTGGCGGGCGTGGGCGTTGCGCCAGCGCAGGTAGGCGTGCACCGCACGGGTCTGTACGGTGTGGTTGGGGTGGTCGGAGTTGGCCGGGGTGAACTGCCGCAAGGGTCCGAAGTGCGCCTCGATCGGGTTGGCCCACGAGGCGTAAGTCGGGGTGAACAGCAGATTGACCTTGTTCTTCTTGGCCCATGCGCGGATGCGCCAGTTATTGTGCGCCGACAGGTTGTCCAGAATGACGAAGATCGGTGCGCCGTCCGGGCCATCAGCTGGTACGCATCGATGTCGGCAGGCAGGCCGAGCAGGCGCCGCGTAGGACCGACCACGGAGCGGAAACCGTCGAAAGGATCAAAACCGCCCGAGCATGTCGTGGCACGTCGCGACGACCAGCTTCGTGGGGCGTCGCCTGGCTGACAGGAACTCTCCGAAATTCGTTGGACGTCTGTCGGACATTTTGCGATCATCCGCACGTGACAGATGAGTCCGATCGCCAGACGTCGTTCCCCACCAGTTCGAAGCATGTGCGCTTTGTCGAGTTGTCGAGCGCTGCGATGTCCGCTCTGCTCGATGGGGATCTGCCCGCAGCCAGCGACACGGCTGGGGTCGCGCTGACTGAGTACTTCGTGACAGATAGAGCGCGGTGGCTGTGGCAGGTTCGGCTCGACCAGATGGCCGCCGATCCCCGCCACGCGCGGTGGATGGCGCGGCAGGCGGTGACCGGGCCTGAAGGTGTCGTCATCGGTCATGCCGGATTTCACGGACCGCCCGATGAGGCGGGCATGGTGGAGATCGGCTACGCCGTCGCTCCTGGCTTCCGCCGCCAGGGCTATGGCCGAGCCATCCTGATCGAGCTGTTGCGCCGGGCCGCGGCCGAACCGGAGGTCAAGACCGTACGGGCGACGATCAGTCCCGACAATGTGGCGTCCCTGGCCACGATCGCCGGCTTCGGCTTCGTCCAGGTCGGCGAAGATTGGGACGAAGAGGAAGGTCTCGGACTCATCTTCGAAGTCCCCGCCAACCGCAGCCGCCAGGCGCGACCAACCCGGTGAAGGTTCCCGGTCACAGCAGGACCCTGGGTGGGGTCAGCGGGCGACGTAGCCGCCATCGACCGGGAGGGCGACGCCGATCACGAAGCTCGCGCCCGGGCTGCACAGCCACAGGACGGCCTGGGCGATCTCCTCGGCGGTGCCGAGCCGGTTGATGGGCATGTCGGCCTCGGCAAGGTCGAGCTCGCCCTTGGCGATCATGTCGGTGACCATCGGAGTGTCGATGGTGCCCGGGCAGACCGCGTTGATGCGGACGCCGCGCGGCGCGTACTTAGGGCGGCGCTGGTGGTCAGGCCGATGATGCCGTGCTTGGAGGCGTGGTAGGAAGCACGGCCGGGGATGCCGACCAGGCCGCCGGGGGAGGAGCGGTTGACGATCGCACCGCTGCCCTGCTCGCGCATGTGCCGTAGTTGGTGCTTCATGCTCGCCCACACGCCGCGCAGTTTGATGGCATTGACCCGGTCGAACACCTCGATCGCCTCGTCGGCGGCGTCGCTGGGCGGGATCTGGATGCCGGCGACCGCACCGTCGCCCAGGACATGAACGTGCTCGCAGGCAAGATCGTGCGCATGACGCCGGAAGGAAGGGTCTTCTCGGACAACTCGTTCCCCGCTTCCCTGGTCTACAGCTCCGGCCACCGCAACCCTCAAGGCCTCGCCTGGGACGAGCTCAACGTCATCCGGCCAGGCGGCAACTACGGCTGGCCCGAAGTCGAAGGCATCGCCAACCGGAACGGCTTCACCGACCAGCAATGGCCACCGGCCGAGGCGAGCCCCAGCGGCATGGATATCACGAACGGGAGCATCTACTCGGCCGACCTGCGTGGCAGGCACCTACGGCAGATCCCGCTTGACTGATAGCTGGCCATGATCATATCTATCGCTAATTTCTGCACTCAGACTCCTCGCGGGCCTACCCTGCGACTCGCCATCCCTTTGGCCTGGGGCTCGCAAGGTAGGTCTGCAGCCCGTTGCCAACGACCGTTCAACCTGACCTTGCGATTTCGGAGGCGGCGGGCTGCGCACGCGTTCATGTATCCGGGAAGTCGGCCAGTTCGTTCACGGCCGTCTCGAGCGCGGCGTCAACGCCATGTTTCATCATGTTCTGGTAGACCGGGTCTCCTGCTGCCGCAACGCGTCGGATACCTTCGGCCGAGGCGCTGACCCGCTGGCGGACGATGTCGATGAACTGCCCGACCGGTCCGCTCCAGCCGTAGGTGTCGAGAAACAGCCGCAGTCTTCGGGGTCTGTCGGCGAACGCGGTGAAGCCTTCCGCCGTCACGACGTCGCGGGCGTGCAGTGGCACCCAGGCGAAGGCGGTGAAGGCAAGGTCCCACTCCGGTGTGACCGGTGCGGCGAAGTCCCAGTCGAAGAAGCCGACAAGGCGTCCATCGGCCCAGGCCGCGTTGTAGGGGGCGGCATCGTTGTGGCCGACGATCATGCCGGGCCGCCAGGTCCCTCCCTCGCGCCAGACCGCGTCCGCAGGAGGGACGAAGGTCGTCACGGCGGCGTGGAAGTCGCGAAGCCAACGGCCCACCTGGCAAAGCGCGTCCTCGCTGTGTACCCAACTGGGCCACGGCCGTGTAGTCCCGACCGTTTCACCGGGTACGAAAGAGAGCACTTCTCGGCCCTGATCGTCGAATCCTCGTGCTCGTGGAGCTCCCTCGAAGCCGACAGCTTCCAGGTGTTGGAGTAGTGCGTGCACGGAGGGCGTCCATCGACCGGGGACACGGCGGACGGTGTCACCGATCCGAACCGCTCCGCCGGCGTTCCCCCCGAGAAGGCGTTGTTCCTCGAACATGGTTCCATCCTGGCGTACGGAGTGACCCGATTCTGAGTGAGACAGCCCTCGCCACATCGACTGCGACCTCACAGCATCCTCCTGATGCAGGGTTTGTCCGAACGTGGCACGGTTGTTCGCAAGGTAGCAGCCGGGCGGCCTCGGCGTGCCCTGTCGATCGGCTTCTCGTTCTCGGCACGACGCGTCCGCTTGTCTCGCCAGGGTATTGAGCGTCTTGCAGCGCCCAGCCGCCTCGTCGCAGTGTGCCTGAGCCCGATGGACGCGCAAGCGGCGCTTGTTCCTGGCTGGCGAAATCGGGGCCGGCCTACAGCACTGACGCGCTTGGAGGGCTGCTGCGTCAGCTGACGGACTGAAAGGGCGAACCGGTTCTGCGGGAGAGCTGCTGGCCGACTGTGAACAGCACGCGTGGGTGGCCGCCGCTGTTGGCAGGAGCCGAGCTGAGGCGAGATCCCGTCAGCTTTAATTAATCTACAATGTAAAGGCGTCCGGTTTATGCAAAATCCTAGCCCCCAAAATCATCAAGGGCACGGGCTTCGCCCGTACATCACCCAAAACAGGCCTGTCCGAGCTGTCGCGCCGAACGACGGTCTCTTCTCGCAGGTCAGAGCGAAATGATCTTTTAAGGCACGTCAGGCACGTTGGCTGGCATTGAGGGCATGTTGCATCGGTGGGGGAGCCGATGTCGGCGCGGGGGCTGGCTTAGTCGGCGAGTGCGTCGCCGCCCAAAGTCCGGGTCGCGGCGGGGACCCGGACGAGGAGCGGACGAGGAGCGGCAGCGCCGGGCCTGGCGCAGCCGGACGAGGTCATCGAGGGTCGGCCATGCCACGATCGAGGACGTGGAGATCCGGGTGGTGGCGCTGATCTGCACGTGCGATCTCGCTGGACTTAACGCCATGCTGAGCCGCATCGTCAGTGCGTGCCAGCCGGGCGTTCGCAACCGCCGCAAGCCGCCCGGACCATTGCAAGCCGGGCTCAATCCCTGCGCAAGGCGGCGCCCTTAGTGTCGTAGCGTGTTCAAACGACTGGTCCTCGGCGCCGCTCTCACTGCGGCTGCGACACTGACGCTCGCCTCTGCCGGCCCCGCCTTCGCCGCTTCCGCCTCGGCTGGGACGCCTGCGCCCGGCAAGGTGGCGAACAAGCTGTTCCGCGCCTGGCTGGCCGCCGACCGCGCGGCCGCGGCGAAGGCGGCCACCCCCTCTGCGGTCAAGACGATCTTCACTTATGTCTACCGGGCGCCCGATCGCTTCGACGGCTGCTCCAGCAACGTGTGCCGGTTCGTGCATACAAGCGTGCGCGTGCCCGGCGGGCTTGACGGCATCGCGATGGTGGTTACCGGCTCGAAGGTCAGCAAGGTCTACCTGTCGCGCCGCATCACCGAGCCGCCCATCGTGGCCAAGCATCTCTTCGCGGCCTGGAAGCGGGGCGACGAGTACGGCGGGCTCGAGGTCGCCACTTCCGCCACGGTGCGGAAGCTGTTCAAGGTCACGTACGACCCGCGCGGCGTCACCCATTTCTTCCAGGGCTGCAGCAAGGAGCCGCAGGGTTACTCGTGTGCCTACTCCTATGAGGGTGGTGCGATGTTGATGCATGTACGCGGCTCCAGGAACGCCGGCTACGAGGTTCGCTCGATCTCCTACCTGGCTGACTGAGGGGAGAACAGCGTCAGGGGCTTGCCAGGGCGACTTCAGGCGGCGATACGCGATCGAAGACCTGCCCGGACGACTGGTTTCGACGATAGGCGTCCGATGCCGCGATCTGGCGGTTAGCCTCTCTGCCCGGGTACGCCGCGTCAACCGGACCGGCACGGGACGTGATCGTCGTTCTGGAGGAGTGGACTTATGCCCCTGTAATCCTATGGTGTGCTGGCCGGGCGCGCGGTCGACCGGCGTCGCGAAGGGGGGCAGACACCCCGCATTACCAGATCCACGTCACCGACGCCGCAGGGACCGATTACAGGGTGGCGGTGGACATGCAATCGCAGCAGGCCCCCTCCGAGCTGCTGTACCTGGCGGCCGAGGACTTCCGCCACCCCGTCGTTCAGCTGCTTCCGGCCGCCGGCAGCGGGTGGACGTCGCTGGCGTCCGCGCCCGGCGGGTTGCCTTTGATTTCATCCGCGGCAACCTGTTCGACCCTGCCGCGATGCGGCCGCTGCCGCCCGACTGCCCGGGGCCGACAACGACCTGGCCGACCGGCTCGACCACTTCGTGCAGCGGGCGATCAGCGACCCCGACGCGCAGGTGTTCGTGTTTGGCGAGCGGTGGGGTCCCGAACCCAGCGCCCCGGACAGGTCTTCGGGTGCGGACCAGGCCAACCGTGAAGGGTGGACCATCGTTTTCTGACGTCCCGCAACGAAGGGCAGGCGCCCCCGTCCCTCAACGCCGGGCGGGGGTGTTCGTTGTCTGGTGGCCCGTTGTGGTCGGCGCATGCCGCCCTCAAGGGCGGCGACCTTCGCCAGGCCGACCACCGAGGGCCCCTTGCTGTGCCGCGCCACCTCATCTCTGGGCCTCCCTTTATATGCAGTTATCTTGGGTTCTTAGCCTCTGTGGTCTTGTCAGGTACGTGAGGCGTTGGCTGCGTTGCACGGCATGTGCTCCCGGGGGAGGGAGGGAGGCCCATGCAGGCGATCGGGCCGGCCGTGTCTGTGAGCGTGTCAGCGCGACACCGGCTGGACATCAGAGCGGTCCGCGACCTAACGACCGTAAGCGTTCAGTGATGGTGGCCGCGACGCCGCGTAAGGCGTAGGAGGACAAGATCGTCCTGGACGGCATCGGCCTGCGCCGCACGCTGTGGGGCCTGCGGGCCCGCTACGACGTCATGTTTGGGAGCTTCGTGGCCCTCGGCATCATCGTTGCACCGCCGGAAAGCCTGCTTGCCTTCGAGCGCGCTCGAATGTCTATCTTCGCCGTCATGACTACGACAAACGGGACCAAGACCTGGATCATCACCGGTGCGAGCTCCGGGCTCGGCCTGGCGTTGGCCGAGGCGGCGCTGGCCGCGGGCGAGCAGGTGGTCGGCACGGCGCGGCGGGCCGGCCGGTTCGACGCGCTCCGGGCTCAGTACGGTGACCGGCTGCTGCCGGTCGAGCACGACGTGCGCGACACGGACGCGGCCGCGGCGGTCGTACGGCGCGCGCTCGACGCATTCGGGCACGTCGACGTACTTGTCAACAATGCCGGAGCCGGGCAGGTGGGCGCCGCGGAGGAGGTCACGGACGCGCACTTGCGCGACATGCTCGAGCAGCACCTCTTTGGCCCGGCCGCCTACGTGCGCGCGGTGCTGCCGCACATGCGTGCGCGTCGTTCCGGTGCGATCGTGCAGATGAGCAGTCAGGGCGGCCGGATGTCCTTCCCCGCCGTCGGCAGCTACTCGGCCGGCAAGTTCGCCCTTGAAGGCTGGTCGGAGGCGCTGGCGGGCGAGGTCGCGCCGTTCGGCGTCCGCGTCCTCATCGCCGAGCCCAGCCGCTTCCGCACCGCCTTCAATTCCGCCGAGGTACTCAACACTGTGGACCAGCACCCGATCTATGACGAGGTGCTCGGCGCCGTCCGCGCGAACATGGCCGAGGCCGACGGCATCCAGGAGGGCGACCCGGCACGCGCCGCCTCGGCCATCCGCGACATGCTCGACACGCCCGACGCGCCGCTCAGGCTTCCGCTCGGCGCCGAGGCCGTGCGCAATCTCACCCGCAGCTACAGGAACGCGCTCAGCGACGTCGAGAAGTGGGCGTATGTAAGCCAGACGGCCGACTTTCCCGGCATGCCGCCGGCGCTACGCGCGTTCTGAGCTCCGTACCCTGTCGACCATGGCCACCGAAGATCTGATCGAGCGCATCCTCGCCGCCGACGAAGAACCGTCCGCGTCGGTCATCGATGCGCTGCACGAAATCCTCGACGACACCACGATCGAGACCTCGGCGACGCCCAAGAGTGTCGCCGAGGCCGCCCGCCTGATCGGCCTGTCCCCCCACACCCTCCGCTACTACGAGCAGGAGGGACTCCTGCGGCCGGCACGCAACGCCTCCGGTTACCGCGAATACTCGGCGTTCGACCTGCGCCGCCTCATCTTCCTCACCCGGATGCGGCTGTCGGGAATGACCATGCAGGATCTCAAGCGCTACATCGCCCTCGTCGAGCATGGCCCGAGCACCATTTCGGAACGTCGGCGCATCATGCTCGACCAACGCGACCGCATCGTGCGACAGATCCGCGAACTCACTCTCGCCCTGGAGACGACCGAATACAAGATCCGCGTCTACGACGGGCACCCAGAAGGCTGACCGGCGGCCGGGGTGACCGCGCAACAGGCCCTGACGAGCCTTCTCAGGCGCTCCTGGACCGGTCCGGTCTCTTCACAACAGGTCCACAGGCCCCGGATCCTCACTGTGGCGAACGTGCCTGACAACCCTGGGTAACGTGTCAGGCACGTCTGTTGGAGCGCATTTGCCTGACGTGCCTGACGCTTCAAAAAGACCGAGGATAAATGCAGCTGCCGCAGAGTCTGGAGCGACGTCTGGAGGAGAGGTGAACGACCAGCTGTGTGGTCTGGGCATCAGGTTGCCGGCGCGCTCGTGTGCCTCTGCCGCCAGCCGATGTCGACCCGGCACCGGCCTGGCCCGGCACCGGCCTGGCCCGGCTGTTCGGCCGGCACTCCGGCGAGGTGCTCGAGTCCGCAACCGCCGAGCTGCCCGGCAGGCAGCGGACGCTGCACCAGTTGCGGAGCGGCACTTGAGCCGACGCGCCCGCCTACGGCTGATACGAACCACGGCTGGTGCTGAGGGGGCCGATGCCGTCCGCCTCGTCTGGCAGGTGCGTCACGGCATGTAAGGCTGCGCAGCCTGGAGTGTGAACCTGCGTGACGATCACCCCGTTATCCACCCAAAGCACCACGGCCATGCTTTCGGCGTTCCTGGGCGTCGCCTTGCAGGAGAAACACCAGCGCCTTTCCGTCTGGGGCCGATCAGCAGTCACGGCCACCGCCACCATGCGCGATCCGGAATATCACGGCCCCACGCTACGATCACCGCGCCCATGCTCGGGCCCGTTAGTGCTGCGGCCCTGCGATCGCGGCTTTGCGGCGTGTTGGCTCATCGGGAATGGGACGGCATTGGCGCGTCAGAGACGCGTGGGCGTTTCAGGGTCGGGTAGGGCTCCGCTCGTGCGATGCCCAGCGTGCGGCAGGGCGCTTCCTTCGTGCGGGCCGGCCGCCCTGACGACGGCGACGATAGCGGAGACCACCGATAACGCCTCTACTGCCGAATCGCGCGGATCTTGCCATTCCGAACGTAGCGGAGCTGGCTGACAAGCGACGGGCTCCTGTGCGCGCGGTGGTCAGATCCACACCATCACCGACTCCGAGGCCAGTACAGCAAGGGTAGGCGTCTACATCGACGGCACAGCTGACGCGCTGGCCGCCGACTGCGCCCTGGCTCCTACGGATTGCCGGTCTCCCTGACAGGTCCCTAGCGCCCGGAGTCGGAAGGTTCGTTGTGGATTCGTGCGGGCACGGATGGGAATCTCCCAGCGGGTCGGGCAGCAAGACAGGCGGCCCCGCGAAGACATTGAGATGAGGCGGATGAACAGCATGGCGACCGACTACGACAGCCCACGTAAGATCGACGACGGCTCCGGGGAGGAGAGCCTCCAAGAACTCCAGACTCGCCGCGCCGACACGTCGTCCGGCAGCATCGACGTCGACGAGACCGACCTGGCCGAGTCGCTCGAACTGCCTGGCGCGGATCTGTCGAATGAAGAGCTGTCCGTGCGGGTGATTCCGCCTCAGGCGGATGAGTTCACCTGCTCGAGCTGCTTCCTGGTGCACCACCGTAGCCAGCGCGCCTCTGAACGGAACGGTCAGCAGGTCTGCCTGGAGTGCGCCGCCTGACCGGGACGACGATGAGGCCACGGCCGCGCCGCCCATGGCCGCTTCCGGATGCACTCCAACGGCGATCCTGTGGACACCGAGGCGGCCGTCGGCACGTCGCCGGCCTATCGCTGGCAACGCCCGAAGTCGACAACGTACGTCCCGCCGCCTGCGGCCCCCGCGCCGGCCGGATCCGCCGACCCGGCCGCGACCCCGATGCCGAGGTCTGTCAGCGTCGGGCTCAGGACGATCTGGCGGTGGCCGTACGTGCTGATGTTCACCCACCAGTTGACGGCGGCCCGCGCGGTTCCGTAGCCGGTGCCCCAGCCGGTGTAGGTGGTCTCGGAGTAGGCCCACGACACCGGGTTCGGGCAGTAACCCGCGCCGGTGATACGGCTGTACGGCGTAGAACCGGTCTGCGGGTTGGTGTGCGAGTCGGCGCCGGGCCGCCACCACTTCAGGCTCGCCGCCGCAGCGGCGTGCGATCTCGCCGCCGAGTCGAGCGAGCTGTTGCGGGTGAGCGCGGCCAGCCCGACCTTGGCGCGTTCGGCGTCGATGAGGCAGTGCACCGCCTGGCCGACCATGGCGAGGTTGCTGCTGGTCGGAGCCACGTCGTAGTACGCTGCCGCGGCGGCGCACCCCGGCGCGGCCGCGTACGCCGGGGCGGCGCTCACGAACGGGACGGCCATTAAGGCTGCCAGAGCTACGGTGCGCATCATAGTGATCTCCTTCGGCGATGGGATGCTCATGCCCTTCTAGCTAAAGGGCGGCCCCCGGGTGCGTACATGAGTAGCCCCTTACTCAGCCGCAGCGATGGGCCGGCCACCGTCTCCAGCGTTGTCGTGGCCAGTCCGCCGAGCAGTTCCGCGGACTTTGCCGGGTGATTATGTTCGCGACAACGGACCGCGTGTGCTCGCCAGTTTCGACCGCGATCTTGGGCCTGGAGTCGGGCCCGTTGTTCGTGAGAGCTGACCGCACTCACCGGCCCGAGGTCATTCGCACCGAGGAGGGGCGGGGCGGCGGCGCAGTGTCGGCGGCCATCCGGATCTGGCCGCTGGCGGCAAGGAAGAAGGCGCTATGACCATCACAGAGTGTGACCAGATTCGCTAGCCGACGCGCTGCCACCCTGCCCCGATCGCCGAATCCGGCGTCGGTTGAGGCGCAGACCCCTGATGTTGGTCCCGAGCGCGGATCGGCAGTTATGGGCGGCGGGCGGCGCTGACGATCAGCTTTGGGTAGTGCGGGGATACCGCCGGACGGGGATCTCAGTCGATCGGCTCGCGATGCACCCACTCGACGAGATCGTCGGACGCGAGCGCCCGCACGCGCGCGGCGTACCGGGCGAGGTCGGCGTCGTCGAGGAGGTCGCGCCACTGGCCGCTCGTGCCGCGGCTGAAGAACGCGGTGGGATCGATCCAGTGCTCCGGACCGCCGGCGGGGACGGTCGTGTCGGCCCTGTTGCGCATCGACTCGAACGTCGCCGCCTGGACCAGGCGGGGCCATCGGTGTTCGTCGACGTCGATGCCGAGGCGGGCGGCCATCTGCCGCATCTGCCCCTCCAGGTCGGCCTTGAGGTCGTCGTAGTGCACGTACATGATGTCGAGATCGTCGGCGGCGTCCCGGAACGTCTGCAGGTGCTCTACAGTGCGCCGCAGCGACGACCCGACCTGCGTCGATGGCGTCTCGTCGTCGACCCACTGCCAGAAGCGGTCCCGCTCGCCGTCGGGGCGCGGCCGCGGTGGCCGCAATGGTCCGAGCTCGATACCGTCGATCGCGGCCGCCCGTTTGCGTTGGCTGAGGAACGCGCCGATGTCGGTGTTGTCGATATGGCGGTCGATCGACAGCCCCACGTCGCGCGGGTCCCGCCCGACGCAGATGTACGTGACCGTCGGATCGTTGGGTATCCCGTCGAGCGGCGTGTGGGTCTTGATGAACCGGCGGTGCGTCTGGGCTTCCAGGTCAGCGAACACGTCTGTGCGGGCGCGAGTCACCATGTCGATCCACGGCGAGAGCGTGTCCAACGGGAGCGGGAGCTCCGGTTCCTGCAGTATGAGCAGGGCGCAGATCATCTGCGTCCACGTCGTCCCGCACTTTGGCGGGGTGCTGATGATGATGTCGCCGGGGCGGAGCTCGAAGCCGTCCCAGCGGTTGCTGTCGTACATACTCGTCTCGTAGCGGCGCACGGCCGTCATCCTTGCAGCGGATCCGATCCCGTGAGGCCCAGATGATTCACCGCACGACATCCTGCCGGTAGCCGGTTGCGAGCGCTCTCAGTGTTCTCGGCGAACCAAGCGTCGATGTCGTTCTGCGAGCAGGAGGCGAGAGTGTGGCCGCGGTTATCGAGACAGCCGAGGAACGAGGTGGCGGATCTGACCTGATCGCCGGCTGAAGAGGCGTCGTTAGGGGCTGCCTGGCCTGGGGTCTTCACGCCGCACGCCCACACCGGCAGTGGTGTGGGCGTCGCGGGTCCCGGGCCGCATCATGGGCCGTCAGCCGGCGACCCTGCCGAACAGGTGGTTGGCGGGAGCGTCCGGGTCGTTGCCGTAGAAGAACTCCGTGACCGCCTGGTGGAATTCAGCGCGGTCCAGCACACCAGAGCCGTCTTGGTCCAAAGCGGCGAAGACCGCGGCGCAGTCCTCGCCGGGAACGCCGCCGACCGAGTCGAACATCTGCTGGAACTCCGCCTGGTCGATCTTGTCGTCTCCGTTGAGGTCGGCGAGGTCGAAGAAGCAGTTGGTCACCGGCTCGATCTGTTCCGGGTACAGGGCGGGGTCGGTCAGGACCCGCCTGAACCCTTCGGTCATCTCCCGCAGATCGACCTTCCCGTCACCGTCGTGATCCATCGGGGCGATCACGTTCGTCCAGAACCCGTCCATCCTCTCGGTGAGCAGGCGGGCGGTCTCGGAGTCCGGCGCGGCGCCGCGGGCGGCGATGTAACGCTCGCTCATCATTCGGACGTCCCGCTGGGTGATGAACCCGTCGCCGTCGACATCGGCGCCCCTGAACCATCGGCCGTACTTGAGGTTTTGAAGTGCAGTCACAATTACGCAAAGTATTCTATTGATTACGCAGGCGCAAGTGAGCGGGTAGACCGTTCTTCGGCGGTCAAGGCCAGCCTGTACGCGCTGGACGATGTGCAGGCGGAAACTTGCTCGAAGAGGCAGCAGGTTGCGTGTCAATGCTCGAGGTGTGGTGGGGTGAAGGCGAGCACATCGAGATCAGGGCCGCCGTAGAGCTCAACGTCGACCAGCGCACTGAGAGCACTCGGTCCTTGGGACAGGCGCGAGCACGGCCGATCCGCCGTGAGGACGTTGGGATTGCCGTGGCGGTCCAATGTTCCGCTCAGGCCTGGCTGGACCGGATCCCACCACGCTCCGGTGGATAGTTGTACGACGCCTGGCATGACGTCGTCCGATAGGACTGCGCCCGCGAGACAGCTACCTCGGTCGTTGTAGACGCGTACGATCATGCCGTTCTCGATGCCGCGCGACGCGGCGTCCAACGGATTGATCGCCACGGGCTCACGGCCACGGATCTTTGAATTGAGGCTGTGGCCACCGTTGTCGTACTGGCTGTGCAGGCGTGAGGCGGGCTGATTCGAGATCAAATGCAGCGGGAATCGGCCCGACAGATCGGCGCCAAGCCACTCCACTGGTTCGAACCACATCGGATGCCCGGCACAGTCGTCGTAGCCGAATGAGTCGATCTCCTCGGAGAAGATCTCGATCCGGCCCGACGGCGTCGGCAGGGGAAAACGCTGGGGATCTGAGCGGAGCGCCTCGAAGCTACCGGGAAACGGTCCGGTCAACGCCGGCAGCTCAGCGGTGGAGCTTCGCCAGAAGTCGTCGAAGCTCGGTAAGGCGGCATCGTCGTCGAGCTTGGCGCTCGTCTGCTCGTACAGGTGTCGGACCCATTCGATCTCGGAGCGCGACTGCGTGAACTCCTGCTCGTATCCGAGCCGGGAGGCCAAAGCGGTGAAGATGTGGTGGTCGGTGCGCGACTCTCCCGCCGGCTCGCGGACCTTAGGCATCGCGACGAGGTGAGGATCCGAGAATCCGGCGGCGAAGTCGTCGCGCTCCAAGCTGGTGGCGACGGGAAGGACGATGTCCGCGAACTTGGCCGTGGTGTTCCACCAGGCTTCGTGAACCACCACCGTGTCAGGGGTTTGCCAGGCTCGGGCCAGCCGATGGAGATCCTGGTGGTGGTGGAACGGGTTCCCCCCGCACCAGTAGATCAGGCGAAGCTCCGGCAACGTGAAGCGCCGGCCGTCGTAGTCGATGGTCTTACCCGGATGCAGCAGCGTGTCAGCGATCCTTGCGACAGGGATGAAATCCGGGACAGGGTTGGAAACCCCGGGGACGGACGCCACGAAGGGGCGGCCTCTGGCAACGCCGGTCGCGTCCATCGTCGCGTAACCTGCACCCCAGCCGCAGCCAGACCGACCCATCGAGCCTGCCATGGCGGCCAGCACAACAGACATCCAGATCGGCTGTTCGCCGTGGTCTGCCCGCTGCACCGCGTAGTTGACCATGATGAGAGAACGTCGCGCGGTAAGGCGGCGAGCGAGGTCGATGATCGCGTCGCGACTGATACCCGTGATCCTCGCTGCCCAGGCAGCGTCCTTGGGGACGCCATCGTGCTCACCGGCCACGTAGGAGGCGAAGCGGTCGAACCCGACGCAGCACCGGCGAAGGAAGTCCTCATCGTGCCACCCGTTGACCAGCATCGTGTGGGCGATGCCAAGCATCGC
The DNA here is from genome assembly GCF_039535785.1 of Nonomuraea helvata. Classification (NCBI taxonomy): domain Bacteria; kingdom Bacillati; phylum Actinomycetota; class Actinomycetes; order Streptosporangiales; family Streptosporangiaceae; genus Nonomuraea; species Nonomuraea helvata. The sequence goes on along the minus strand of NZ_BAAAXV010000012.1, from coordinate 653,701 downwards.
GGCGGTGTCGGTGTTGGGGATGGCGGGCAGCCACTCGGCGTCGAGGAAGCCGGCGACGTCGCTGCGTATGGGGCTGACGTTCACGAACCGCACCCCGGCCTCACGGCACTGTCGCTGCAGGTTCTCCGTCTGGTGCCTGGCCAGCCCACCCGGGTTGATCTGGCTGTTCTTGAGGGCCAGCCCTCCAAACGCCACCACAAGCTCACAGTTGTCGGCTATCTCGTCCCACATCGGCATCCGCGACTGGTAGCTCCACGGATGCCCGCCGATCACATGGGGAAGGATGACCTCCAACGCCGCAGTGCTGTAGGTGTTGCGAGAATCGGTGAATCCCCCGCCCAGCGCCAGGAACCGGTGGAGTTGACTCTGCGCGTTGTGGAACACGCCCGCACTCGCCCAGCCGTAGGACCCGCCGAACACCGCGCTGTCTCCGTGCTGTGAACGCACTCGACGGAGTTCATCGCTCACCAGCGTGATCGCGTCGTCCCAGCTCACCTCCACGAAGGCGTCCGCGCCTCTGGCCGCGTCGCGGATACGCGGCTCGCCGTTGAGCCAGCCCTTGCGCACCGCGGGGCGCAGCACGCGAGCGCCGTCGTCGGCAGCTGTCACCATTCCGGGGCCGATAGGCGAGGGCACGGGGTCCTCGCCCCTCGGCTCAATTCGTACTAATCGACCGGAATCGACCACTGCGATGAAACTGCCCCAGTGCGTCGCAACCGACATGCGTCGTTCCACCATGCATCAACTCCATCCCTGAAGTTCCCCCTGCTTTCGACCGGCGGTTGCTTGCGTCGCAGGGGCCTCCACTTCAGTCGACGGCCCGCAGGACGGAGATTTCCCCTATGCCCTGCTGCTCAACCCCGTCAGTGCGCACCGGCTCGCTCGGCGACCTCCGGCTCGTGATCGACACCTTGCCCGCGTTCTTCCCTGTGGCGATCGTCAGCTTGGCGGCGATCTCGGGAACCGGCAGGCCCTTGATCCCGGCGGGATCGGCCATTCACCCCTCCCTTGCGGAGGCGGTTTCCGGTTCGGCTCTTCGGCTGCGTTCGGATCCTCAGCATGCCTGCTGTCTGTCACCTGCGCGCCCTCATTCCCGTACACCGAGCGCTACGCGAACTCCTGTGCCAACTGAAAGCACTCCAGCAAGAGCCCTCAGCCAGCAGGCTTCTGATCTCCCGGAATCAGACAGCATCGGACACAGAAACCTACGTGTCCTGTGAAACGTTGAAGGCCAGGATCTGGCGGCCCCGCCAGCACATACGTCGAAGACGAGGCAGGGAGGGCAGACATGCCCGAGCTCCATGGGTCTGACGCTGCGGACGTGGCAAGGAAGGTGAGTTCAGGGGCCGCCCGCCTCGGCGCAACATCATGTGGGGCATGACGAGCATCCGAACGAAAAGTCCCGTTAGCGTCCCTGGTGACGGCCGCCTCCACGGCCCTCCGCTCGCCGGGTAGCCAATCCAGGATGCTTGACCGCATGCGCGCTGCGCCGTTCCCTCCCGGCGGCGGTTCGGACACCGGCCTCCGCATCAGCAGGCCGAGTCCCGCGCGTTCGACCAAGCCCCACTGCCCGATGACATCGAATCGATTTGCTGGAGATGTCCGACGCAGTTTGGATATTCCTGCCGCATGCGCTTCCGGTTCTCGATCTCGAAACCGCTGACACATCCTATGTACGAGGCATCTGACGCGGGCTGAAAGTTACATAACCTCGGAGTCGCCGACTGTGAAATGGCGGTAGTGGAACCGTATGGCCAAAGTGATCCCATCTCTGCGGAACTGTGAGCCTTGACAGGAGGGACCCGGGGGCGTACGTCTGATGTCCGGCCATGCCGTCGAATCGATACGACTCTCCCCTTACCAGGAGACAGTGTGCCCCCATCAAGCCGTCGGTTATCGCAGACGAACGGCGACGGCCTGAACAGCCGGCAGTGGCGCCTGCAGGGGGACAGCACGATCACCGCGAGCGTGACGGACGGACGCCTGGACGCCGCCGCTGGATGGCGTCCCGGGCCGGCGACCGGACCGAGAAGCACATCACCCAAGGGATTCACCCGAAAGGATTACCCATGAAGCGGAGCGATCCCTCCTCCCGTCCTCGACGTTCGGTGAGCAGGTGGCCCGCTGTGATGGCGGTCTTCCTGGTCGCGATGTTTGGGACTCAGCCGGCTGCGGTGGCACAGCAGTCTGCGCCGTCGGAGTCCACCGCGACGGTTGCCGCCGCCGCTGGGGACATCGACGGCTTCACCGCGGGCAATGCCGCGATCGCCTCGGTTGATCTCGCCGGGACGTGGAGCTTCACCCCGGCGGGCCGGTCGACGACGTCGATCAAGGTGCCCGGAGGCGGCTGGTACAAGCAGGGTTTCACCGATGTGTCCCAGGCGGTGTACTCGCGTACGGTGACGGTGCCGGACTCAGGGCAGCCGCAGTCGACGTGGATCGAGTTCGGCGCCGTGAACCACCAGGCGACCTTGTCGGTGGACGGCCGGGTGGTCGCGACGCAGACCACGGCCTTCACCCCATCGAAGTTCGACATCAGCGCCTACGCCGCCCCGGGCACCACTCATACGATCACCGTTGACGTGAAGGGCCGCGGCGCGCTGAAGAACCCGGCGAACGGCAAGTACATCGTGCCCGTGGCCGCCGACTGGTCCGAGGCGGTCCCGCAGGGCATCTTCCGCTCCGCGTTCCTGCGGGTGTATCCGGCCGTGTACGTCAGTGACACGTTCATCCGCACGTCGGTAGCGAATCAGACCCTCGGCTACGACGTGTGGGTGACCAACACCTCGAGCAGCGCTCGATCGGTGACGGTGACCGGCGAGCTCTCCTCGGACGGCGGCGGGACGTTCAGTTACCCGGTGCCGACGGCCCGCACCGTGACCGTGGGGGCGCGGTCGACGGCCAAGGTCACGGTCGATTCCCTCCCGTGGGACCTCGGCAGCACCTCGTACTGGTGGCCGAACGTCCCATACCGATCGGGGTATCGAGCCCAGCTTCACCGTCTTAAGGTTCGCGCGGCGACCGACGACGGCCGGACAAGTGACGCGACGTACCGGTTCGGGTTCCGGGAGACCACACAGAACGGCGAGTACTACTACATCAACGGCGTCCGGGTGAACTTCCGTGGTGACAACCTGCAGGGTGCGGACTACGACCGGGTCGACAACGGGGGCAAGGGCGACGCTTACGACACGCTGCCCGGCTTCCTCCCGCCTTCGGCGAGCAACGGCGGCTGGCCGCAGGCCGTGGACAACTACCAGCGGCTCAACTACAACGTGGTGCGCATCCACCAGGAGCCGGCCAGCCCGTACATGCTCGACGTGGCCGACGAGATGGGTCTGATGATCATCGACGAGACCGGCATCCGCGGCAGCGCCCAGGACTTCGTCGCAGGGCACGACCACATGGTCGCGCACGCCCGCGCACTCACGTTGCGGGACCGCAATCATCCCGCCGTCATCCGCTGGAGCCAGGCCAACGAACCGACCTTCGGCAATGACTCCGAGCAGTTCGAGCAGGATCTCTACGCGGCGATGAACGGCAACGACGGCACCCGCCCGGTCAGCCTCGACGCCGCGCCCGGCGCCGACTCGCCCAGCAGGTACCCGAACATGAGGTACTCCAACTTCGCGGTCTTCTCGCACTACCTCGACGGCGTCGGACAGTACGGTGAGCGGGTGGCGCCCGTCACCGGCCGACCCGACGGCGAGGGCGAGTACATCTGGAACAAGTGCAACACCAAGCAGGGCTTCATGTGGTTCGCCACGGCGACGGCCGCCAAGCGTGCCAAGGACGCCGCCGACCTGCGCCCGTACACGCTGCTGTCCGCGTGGGCCAGTGTCGTGCCCGGCGTTCGTACCACGGACTTCGTGCCGGAGGAGGGCGGCCGCGCCGTCTACGGCGCGGACAACCTGCCCGATCCCTGGAGCAACCCCCAGATCCAGCGCGTCCAAGCCGCGTTCAATCCGGTCGCGGCGATCGACCTGCCCTACTGGTCGGCGTCCGGGATCTCCGACGCCAACGGCACCTTCCCGCTGCCGCAGGCCGTGAGCACCTACCCCCAGAACACCTCCGTGACCCGCGACATCACCGTCTTCAACGACGACCTCCGCAGCACCTCAGTCGGATTCTCCTGGTCGGCGCGGCTTGACCGGCCCGAGGGCACCGTAATCGCGTCGGGGCAGACCACACTGAACATCCCGCTCGGCTCACGGGTCACCCAGCCGATCACCTTCACCACACCTACCGGCGGCTCACGGGTGTACCTGATACTGACGACCACCAAGTCGGGTGCCACGACGTTCACCGACGCGGTCGAGTACTTCAATCTCGGGTCCGGTTCGGGCGGCCCGGTGTCGGGCGCGGCCTACCGTATTGTCAACCGCAACAGCGGCAAGCCGCTCGCCGTGGCCGGCGGCTCTTCCGCCGACGGCGCCAAGGCCGTACAGCAGTCCGGCTCCGCCGCGTGGACCGTCACCAGCGGTCAGGGCGGTGCGTACACCCTGCGCTACGTCCCCACCGGCAAGGTCCTCGACGTCAACGGCGGCAGTACGACCGAAGGGCTGCAACTACAGCAGTGGACCTCCAACGGCGGCGCCAACCAGCTGTGGTACCTGCGCTCCACCGGCGACGGCTATTACACGATCGTCAGCTACAGCAGCGGGCTGTTGGCAGACGTGTACGGCGCGTCGACCTCCGACGGTGCCCAGGTCGTGCAGTGGACCTCCAACGGCGGCGCCAACCAGCAATGGCAGTTGGTCCCGGCCTGAGACCACCTGGGGCGGCCAGACGGCTGCGGGAGTGTTATGGCTTCGCGTCTTGATCAAGAATGCTGCCAGGAGGCTCTGACCTGGTCTTTCTCGTTACTTTGGGCAATGGCGGCTCAACGGCGTGGGCGGCGGCCGCTACCAGATCATCGACCGCGGCACCGGCACCGCGCTGGACGGCGCGGGCAACGCGACCGTCGGTCCGGACGTCGTGTGGATGCCGAACGGCAGCACGAGCAATCACGGGACCATCACCGTCGCCTGGCGGCACGAAGACCATCGGGCCGGCACCCCACCCGCGAGGGTGGGGTGCCGGCCCGGCGGGGTTGGCGCGTCAGGCGGTCAGCGCTGGAGCGTCAGCACGCCCGGCCGCCAGGGCAGGGAGTTGTAGGCCGTGCCGTCGGAGCGCGGGTCGCGGCCCTGGTAGAGGAGTTGGAGGTTGCAGGGGTCGATGGTCTTGGTCTGGTCGGGGTTGGTGCGCACCAGGTCGCCGTGGCTGATGTCGTTGGTCCACGTCGCGCCGCTGTTGGCCTTGCCGGCGAACGGGTTGCTCTCGGTCGCGGCCTGCGGGGTCCAGGAACCACTCAGGCTGGTTGCCGTGAACGAGCGGAAGTAACGCCCGTTCGCGCCCATGGCCTCCACGAGCATCAGGTACTGGTTCTGGTCCTTGACCTTGTAGACCTCGACCGCCTCGAACAGGTTCGCCGTCGTGTCGCTCATGATCGTCGTGTAGGACGTGCCGAAGCTGCCCGGGAAGTTCCCGATCGGCATGCTGGCACGGTAGATGTTCCCGTTGTCACCGGCGAAGAACAGGTACATGTTCGTGCCGTCGCCGATCAGCGTCTGGTCCAGGGCGCCGCCGCCGGGGATGTTCCCCGAGAAGAGTTCCTGCGGCGCGGACCACCCGTTCGCGTTGGTGGGGTCGCTTGAGGTCCGGTAGCTGAACGTGGTCGGACCCCACTGGTAGGTGAGCACCCAGATGTTCTTCGGGGCGAAGTAGAACAACGTGGGCGCGACGGTGCCGAGATTCATCGTGTTCTGCGGGGCCGAGGCCATGTCCGACCAGTTCGTGAACGGCCCGAAGTTCATCGAGCCGTAGTGCTGCCCAGCCGAGTCGACTGTCGACCCGTAGACCACGTGCTTGCCGTTGTAGACGACGTTGGTGAAGTCCTTGAGCGAAACCCAGCCCGCCTTCGGCGTCGCCAGCGCGCCCGTCGAGGACCAGCGGTACGTCGACGGAAGAGAACACGTCCCCGGCGTGGTGCCGCCCACACGGACCAGTTGCCACTGCTGGTTCGAGCCGTTCCAGTCGCCGTACTGCACGACGGCCGCCCCGTCCGCGGTCGACAGGCCCGTCACTTCCACGGCCTTGCCGCTGTTGCGGTTGATCAGCCGGACATAGCCGCCATCGGAGTCCACGAGCCGGAACTGCTGGTTGGTGCTGTTGTTGTCCGTCCACTGCTGGACCTTCGCGCCGTCCGCGGTCGACCAGCCGTCGACGTCGAGCACCTTGCCGGAGTTCTTCGACTTCAACCGGTAGTAGCCGCCCCCGGAGTCCACGAACTGCCACTGCTGGTTCGCCCCGTCGTGGCGCGCCCACTGCTCGATCACCGCCCCGTCGGCCGTGGAGGCAGCCGTGACATCCATCGCCTTGCCGCTGTTGCGGTTAACCAGCACGTACCAGGCGTTCGTGTCGACGGTCGCCGCCGACGCCGCACCGGGGGTGAGCACGAGCGCCGACGCAGCGGCTAAAACGATCGTGACCGCGGTGATCAGGACGGACGTGAAACGGCTGCGTCGAACGCGACCCGCATGCCGGCGCACCGCCGGCGGTGACACGCCCGCTCCGGCCGAAACCATCGAACTCAAGGCGATTCTCCTTCGGTGTCAGCGCCCGCGTGAGGCGCGTTATGCGTCGCAGAAGAGCCCGTTCCCAACTCCGGGTTTGGTCGCCATGGGAGGCTGCCGTTGTTGCACTCCGACTCGCCGTGGGACGTCATGGAAGCTTCTCGTCAAGGACGATGTTAGCGCTAACATTCGTACCGCAAAACGGCTCGCACCAATCAGGATATGGAGGGGAAGGGTGACCACCTGTCGCTCGTGAGGCTGCCAGATTATTTAGGGACATTCAAGAGGTAACCGTCGACGAACTCCGGTCCGCCCGCACCGAGCGAATGTTCGTTCCCAACAAGACCGAGCGAACCGAATTGCGCTCCTCGACACTTCCCGGTCTCAATTGGGTGTGCTCCGCCAGCTCCTCCGGACGATCGCGTCGCGGTCCCCCTGGCAACACGGGCGGGGGAAATCGTGGGCCGAGGTAGAGGATACGCGGTAGGCTTCGGGAGCGATCTTCGATTCGACGCAGGGCTGGTGGCGATGACCAGTTTGTACGCGCACGCTGGCGGCGATGAGGGCTTGCACCGCTTGGAAGAGATCTTCTACGCCAAGGTGCTCGCGGACCCGCTGCTCCAGGCGCTCTTCCCCGAGGCCAAGCCGCACCACGTGCGGAACTTGAGCTGGTTCACAGCCGAATCTTTCGGCGGTCCCGACCGGTTCACCCGCGACCTGGGGTTCAAGCACATCATCGACGTGCACCGGCACCTGCGGATCACTGAGGAGCAACGGAAGCGTTTCGTCGATCTCTACATGGAGGCTGTCGACGAGGCTGAGCTGCCGGCTGACCCCGCCTTTCGGAAGGCGGTACGCGAGCACGTGGAGTTTGGCTCTCTGGTCGCTATGCAGAACTCCCATGCCGAAAACGACGCCGACCTGTATCCCTTGCACGAAGTCCCGCGCTGGACGTGGGCTGGAGACGATCAGCAAGAACCGGCCCCGTAGGACCATCGGCGCGCTGGATCGGGCAGCTGGGCGTGCTCACGCAGGGGCGACGGCCGGCCACGCTGAACATCGCCACGGTGCACCGGATACCTCTCATTGTGCGAGTCCTTCCTGTGCGGGTGTGCCCTTCACAGTGCTCGCGGCGACATCTGTCACGCGGGTTCGGTGCGGCCCCGCCGCCCCGGTGGGCGGAGGGGCCGTGATCTGCTGGGAACCGATCTATCCGAGCACCGGGTAGTTCGCGCGGAACACGTTGTGCGGGTCACGGGCCCGCTTGATCTCCCGCAGCCGCGCGAGCGTGCTGCCGGAGAAGGACTTCGCCGCCGTGTCGCCGGGGGACAGCACCGTGTACGGCTTGCGGCCGCTGATGTAGGCCTCCAGGTCGGCCACGACCTCGGCCTGCTTGGCGCGCGTCGCATCGGCCGTGTGCGGCAGGCCCAGACCCAGCAGGCCGAGCAGGTACGGCTCGGCCACCGCGCCGCTCGCCCCGGCCCCGCCGCCCGGCTCGGCGAGCGCCCCGCCCAGGTGCCTGATCTGCACGTTGATGAGCGGTTCGACCGGCTTGGCCAGCAAGAGCTCCACCGCGGCCGCGTCCAGGCCGGTGAGCAGCTCCGCACGCGCGATGGACGGGGCCGGATCGATGGGCTCGGCGGCGATGCCACCCAGGTCGGCGACCGGGACGACGCCGCGGCTGTCGGAGATCGCGCCCTCGATCTTGTCGATGCGCGCCAGCAGGTCCTCCCCTTGAGCCGCCTCACCCAGGTAGGCCAGATCCAGCGTCACCATCGGCGACGCGCCGGGTGGCTGGAGCCGGTTGATCCAGACACTGAGCTCACGCGGCGCCTCGGCGGTGATCTCCAGGAACGCGTCGTACACCTCCCTGGTGCGGTGCTCCGGCCAGATCACGCGCCCGCCGTACAGGACCGGCACCGGATACAGCTCGAGTTCGAGGGCGGTCACCACCGCGAAGTCCCCACCGCCGCCGCGCAGCGCCCAGAACAGCTCGGGATCGGACTCGGCGCTCACCCGCCCCGGCTCGCCATCGGCGTCCACGATGTCGATGGCCCGCACGCTGTCGGAGGCGAAGCCGTACCTGCGGCTGAACCAGCCCACCCCACCGCCCAGGGTGTAGCCGGTCACGCTGACCCCCGGCGCGCTGCCGGCCAGACCGGTCAGACCCAGCGGACCGGCCGCCGCCAGCACCTGCCCCCACCTCACGCCCGCACCCACCCGGACCACACGCTCCCGCGCGTGTACCTCCACCTCGTCCAGCAGGCCGGTACGCAACAGGATCAGGCCGTCCACATCACCCGAGGCGCCATGCCCGCTCGGCTGCGCGGTCACCGTCATACCCGCCCGCCGCGCGTAACGCACGAGCGCCGCCACGTCATCGGCATCCGCGGCCTCCACCACGGCCGCCACCGGCTGCCTGACGGTCAGATTCCACGCGGCGGCCGCCTGCTCGAAGCCGTCGTCACCGGCCAGGAGCACGCGCCCCTTCAGGACACCACGCAAACCGTTGATCGTCATCGTCGTCTCCCTTTCTCGAGTTCTCAGAAAATGCGGACGTCAGGCGGGCTGCGCGGCGGTCGCCGGGGTGGTCCTGGTCTCGCGGAGGGTCAGCAACCCCGTGACCGCGATCAGCGCCGCGGTCAGGCCGTGGATGCCGAGAGCGGCGGCCGTGGATCCGTGGTGGGCCAGGACGTTGACCATGTCGCCGAACGGGGCGACGGCCACCATCAGCAGGACCCAGCCCAACGGGCGGCGGTGGCCCGTCACTAGCAGGATGCCCATGGCCAGGCCCATCGCGATCTCGCGGCTGCCCTTCACGATGGAGAAGCCGCTGCCGTCAGAGGGCCAGTTCGCCAGCCCCGGGAAGGTGGTCCCGAGGGGCAGGACGAAGGACAACCCGAGGTAGAGGGTGAACAGGACGACGACGGCGGCCAGGACGGTGTTGAGCTTCTTCAGCGACATGGTCGTTCTCCTTGTATGTACGGACGGGCAGGGTTCAGCCGCGGACACGGCGGATGTGGCGGGCGTAGCGGGGGCGGCCGATGACGTGCCAGATGACGCGGACCGGGCCGGGAAGGCCGCTGAGGACGATGGCGCGCTCGGCCGGGTTCGCGTCCTCCAGGACGGCGCCGAGGAGCGTGAACAGGGTGAGCTTGGGCGTGTTGTTCACCAGGTGGTCGCCCAGGGAGGCCCACTCCTGTTGGGTGATGTGCTTGGCCGCGAGCGGGAGGAGGGTGGCCTCCTCGTCGTCGAGGTGTTCCAGCAGGACCGCGCGGTGCTCGCAGAGGGCGGCCGCCAGGGTGTCGCGTTCGTCGGCGCCCGCGCTGGCCTCCCAGGCGGGGAGCGCGGCGTCCAGCCTGCTCAGGGTGACCGCGACGCGCTCGTGCTGGGCCTGCATGCGCAGGACGATGTCGGCCTCCAGGTCCACCCGGGAAAGGAGTGGCGGCCACAGCAGCTCGTCCTCGCCCTCGTGATGGTTGTGCAGGCCCATCCGGTAGACGCGGAAGTGGTCGGCGATCACCTTGGCGCGAGCGGTGTCACCCGGGGCGACGGCCGCCACGAGCTCCACCAGCAGCCGTGACTCACGGCGGAGCACGCGGTGGACGATCTCCATGTCCCGGGTGTTGACGCTCATCTGTTCCCGCCCCTTCATCGGTTGCGATGTGTTCAGGCTGCTCCTGGGTGTTTGGAGGGGATTTGGAGGGGACTTGGAACGTCCACGTAAGATGTGCGGATCATGGTCTTCATCCGGGTGCTGGGCTCTTTCGTGGCCGAGGTCGGCGGCGAGCCCGTTCCCTTGGGCGGGCCGCGGCAGCGGGGCGTGCTGGCGTTGCTGGTGGCGGCGCGTGGGCAGGTCGTGCCGGTCGACCGGATGATCGAGGATCTGTGGCACGGGGAGCCGCCCGCGCGGGCGCTGATGTCCCTGCAGGCGTACGTGTCCAACCTGCGTCGGTTGCTGGAGCCCGGACGTCCGCCACGCACGCCGGCCCGGCTGCTGGTGAGCGCGTCGCCCGGTTATGCGCTGCGGCTGCCACCGGAGGCGGTGGACGCGTGGCGGTTCGAGGGCCTGCTGGGCCAAGCGCGTATGGTCACGGACCCGCGCGCCGTCCAGGCTCGGCTCGCCGAGGCGTTGGGGCTGTGGCAGGGACCGGCGTTCGCCGAGGTCGCCGACGAGCCGTGGGCCGCCGCCGAGACGGCCCGGCTGAACGAGTTGCGCCTGGTTGCCACCGAGCTGCACGTCGCGGCGGGTCTGCGCATCGGCGACCCCGTTGCGGTGGTTCCCGAGGCCGAGCGGCTCACCCGCGACGAGCCCCTCCGCGAGGAAGGCTGGCGGCTGCACGCCCTGGCACTGTGGAGCAGCGGCCGCCAAGCCGACGCGCTGGCGACGCTCCGCCGCGCCCGCGGCATCCTCGCCGAGGAGCTCGGGCTCGACCCTGGCCCGGACCTGACGGCGTTGGAGGAGGCGATCCTCACCCAGCGCACAGACGTCCTACGCGCGACCGTGCCCCCGCCCCCGCTGACCGCCCCGCTGCCGCAGGTGGCCCCTCTCCCGGGGGTGGCTCCGACCGTCGAGGCGCCGTTCGTCGGACGCGAGGCACAGCTGTCGGCACTGGTCACGGCCGCCACCGGGGCTGCCACCGACGGAGCCCGTATCGCCCTTGTCACCGGCGAGGCCGGGCTCGGCAAGTCGGCGCTGCTGGAACACCTCGGCAGGCGGCTCGAACGTGACGGGTGGCTGGTCGTCACCGGCCGCTGCCCCGAGGTCGACAGCGCGCCGCCCGCGTGGGCCTGGACTGAGGCGCTGAGAGCCGTCGCCGCGTCCAGGTCCCCGGGCGAGTTCGCGGACGACCTCGCGCCGCTGCTCACCGACACCGGGCCGGTGAACGCCGACGCCACCGCTGGACGGTTCCGCCTGCGCCAAGCCGTGTGGAAGTGGCTCGCGGCGGTCGCCACGGAACGCCCGGTCGCCGTCGTGCTGGACGACCTGCACTGGGCGGACGCCGCCACGCTGGAACTGCTCGGCGGCGGCCTCGGCATGCGGGCCCCGATCCTGGTCGTCGCCGCGTACCGCGCGGACGAGAGCGGGCACCTCACCGAAACGCTGGCCTCCCTCGCGCGCGCCACGCCCCTGCGCCTGGCGCTGCCGGGGCTGAACGACGAGGCCGTCGGGGAGCTCGTACGGGCCGAATGCGAGGCCGACGAGGAGACCATCGCAGGGATCGCCGAGCGCACCGGCGGCAACCCGTTCTACGTGCGCGAAAGCGCCCGGCTGCTGAACGGTGAAGGCGCGCTGGTCGCCCTCTCCGAGGTCCCCGAAGGCGTACGGGACGTCCTGCGCCGACGGCTCGCGCGGCTGCCCGAGGGAGGCGTGTCCGTCCTCCGGCTGGCCGCGGTCGCAGGCCGGGAAAGCTCCGTGGACGTCCTGGTAAAGGCCGCCGACACCGACGAGGACGGGGTGATGGACGCGCTGGACGCGGGCGTCATCGCCGGGCTCCTCGACGAGCCCGGCCCAGGCCTCATCCGCTTCGTCCACGCCCTCGTCAGGGACACGCTCATCGCCGACGTCAGCAGATTGCGTGCTACCCGGATGCACGCCCGGATCGCCGCCGCTCTTGAAGGCACCGACGACATCGCGGCGCTGGCCCACCACTACGCGCGCGCCGGCTCACCGAAGGCCGTCGGCTACTGCGTCCAGGCCGCCGAGCGTGCCGAGGCCCGCTACGCCCACGACGTGGCGGCCGACCTCCTCACCGACGCCGTCATCAACTCGACCGGACCGGACGAACGCGTCGAACTGCTCGGCAGGCTGCTGCGCGCGCAGATCCGGGCGGGAGCCGTCGCAGCCGCCCGCGAGACGCGCCGTGAAGCCGTGGAGTACGCAGAGTCCCTGGGCCGCGACGACCTGATGATCGCCGCATTCACCGCGTGGACAGAGCCGACCTTCTGGCAGGCCCGTACGTACGGCACGGTAGACCGGCCCATCGTCGACCGCCTGAGGCGCCTGCTGAAGCGCGAACTGACCCCTTCGGTGCGGTCCCGGCTCCTGACGGCGTACGCCAACGAACTGATCGGCGAGGACGACCCGACCGTTCTGGAGGCAGCGCAGGAGGCACTCGACCTCGCCACCGGACCCCGACTGCGGGCCGCGGCGCTCCAGATCCTGGCCGAAGTCCACGGCGACGCCGAGCTCTGCCGGGAACTCGTTGAGATCGGCACCGAGCACGACCTGCCGGTCTACCGCGTCACCGGGCTGATCAACTATGCCGCCGTCGTCGCCGCCGCCAACGACCCGGTGAGCACGCACCAGGTGATCACCCAGGCCCTGGAACTCGCGCGCACCTACCGAATGCGCGAGGCGATCGCCGCCGCCGAGATCGTGCTGGCGAGCCTGGCGCTCATCGAAGGCCGATTCGCCGACGCCGAACTCCTTTACATCAAGGCCGACGAAGGCATGCGGCGCGCCGGATCGCTGCACGCCACGGGCTTTCTCCAACTCGCCCTGGCCACGATCTGGCTGAACGACGGCACGCTCGGCGCGCACCTGGACGACGTTCGCGCCCTCCACGCCGCGCTCGGCCCCATGACCTCCGACCTGCTCGCGCTCGCCCTCCACGCCAACGGCCTGGACGCCGAAGCCCGCCAGGTTCGCGCGTCACCCAGCCCGATCCGCCCCGACTTCTTCTTCACCTTCTTCACAACGTTGCGCGCGATGGCCATCGTCGCCTTGAACGACCGCGACGCCGCCGAAGAGATCTACGCGACGCTGCTTCCGCATCGCAACGGCCCCCCGGCGGGCGCCACGAGCCTGTCGGTGGCGGTGCGCCCGGTCGCCCACACTCTCGGTGAACTGGCCGTCCTCCTCGGCCGCGACCACGAGGCCGCCGCCCACTTCACCCAGGCCGCCACCATCGCCGACCAATGGAACGCACCCCACTGGGCCGCCGAGGCCCGGTCGCGAACGACCACCTAGCCTCTGCCCACGGCGCCGCACATCTGTGACACAGAACCTGCATTATCTGTCACATGGGCGGCCTTGGGGCCGTGTCCGCCCAGCTCGGCGTCTGCCGCCACGACGGCGACCCGGCTACATCATGTGTCACATCGCCTGCCCGGAGGACGTCCGTGTCCGTCGTGTCCTTCCCCGGCCCGCCGGCACCGACACGCTCTGGCTCAACCGCGGGACCGGCTCGCCGGTCAGGTGGATCTCGGCGGTCAGGTCGCCCTCGAAGTCCGCGCCGCCGTCGTTGGCCAGCTCAGTGGCCACCTCGATGACGGCGTCGCCGTCCAGCAGGCGTCGGGTGGTGACGAAGGTGCCGTACCAGGCGATGCGAGCGCGCTCGGCCACGATCAGCGCGGCGTCGCGATAGACGCCGCGGCCGACGTAGAAACCGGTCTCCATGAAATACGGGATGCCGAAGGAATGCGGCAGGCCGACGTCGTAGAAGTCTCGTCGTCAAAGTCTTCGGCGAGCGCGCCGACGGGGTCACCATAGGCCAACTTCTACGCCCTGTTGATGAGTGTGCGTCAGGCGGATTCGCGCCACAGCATGCGCGGGCGCACCGTTCGCCGCATCGGTGGCAGTTCGGCGAAGTCGGCGGCGGCCAGCGCGTCGGCGATGTCCAGGGCGTTGGTCACCAGCGCGTGGCGATCGATGGAGACCGTGGTCAGCGTCGGGTGCACGGCCTCGCCCAGGGTGAGACCGTCGATGCCGCAGATCCGCACCTGGCCGGGCACGTCGATGCCGAGGGCGTGCGAGGCCTGCACCGCGCCGATCGCCATGAGGTCGTTGAAGACCAGCACCGCGTCCATGTCCGGATGGGCGCGGACGAGCTCGGCGAACGCCTGGCCGCCGCCGGCCATGGACTCCTCGTCGAACGCGATTCTCTTCGCCGACTCGGGACCGGCGAACTCCGCGAAGTACCCGCACCGCGGCGAGGGAACGTAGGTGGGGGAGTTGCGCAGGGAATAGGCGGAGTCGATCATGCCGATGCGCCGCGCGCCCGCGCCCCGCAGGGCCTCGATCGCCTCGCGCACGCCTTCGCGCATGTCGACTTCGACGGAGTGCATGCCGGGCAGGCAGCCGGTCCGCTCGAGCATCACGAGCGGGAGACCACGGCCGGCCTTGACGAGGTCGCCATCGTCCTGGCCGAAGTGCCCGATGAACAAGTCCACCTGACCGGAGAGCATGTCGAGCGCGCTCGCCTCGTCCTCCGTCTCCGTGGAGGCCATCACCACGTGCCAGCCGCGCTCGGCGGCGGTGCTGAGCAGGTCGCCGGCGATCTCGGTGAAGTACGGGTTACGGAAGGAGGCCACCAGATAGCCCATCGCGCGGGTCTTCTTCCGCACGACCAGATTGCGGGCGAACCGGCTCGGCCGGTATCCGAGCCGCTGGCAGGCTTCCAGTACGCGCTGCTTGGTCTGTTCGCTGATCTCTCCCATGTCGTTGATGGCCCGGGTCACAGTCTGCCGGGAGACCCCCGCGGCCTGGGCAACATCGTTGATCGTCACACGTTTCGCCATCTGGCCGTCCTAGGTTCGTTGCTTGAGTTGTTCACGGCGCTGATTCCCGTCCCTGCAACCTGTGTCCACGACCTCAAGGCGAGACTGCGCCCCAGTGCTCTCACTGTCCTGCCAGGTAGTGGGGGAGCGCGCGGATCCCATCCATCATCTTCCATGGGCCGGTAGAACATTGTCTTTCAGTGAAGCAGTCCGAAACGTCTCATCCTTCGAGCCAGGCGCAGGTCGCCTGAAGCCCCGTGCCAGATCGGCAGTAGCGCCGAGCACGGGCAGGCGCGGTTCGGAAGGCCCGCGTAACAGTGCGGTGACCTTTCGATCGGCGGCTGAGGAAGTCACCACGCGCTCGTTTCATCCGAGGGCTGCTCAGGTACGAAACCGCAGGAGCGGGGGCTGCAGTCAGCCTCGTGATCGTGCCGCCACCGACGGGTGCCGCGTTCGGTCGCTCGGGCGAGGTGGACCAGGCGGCGTTGTCGGCTTCTGGAGAGGGTGGATGGGAGCGCGGCGAAGGTCTGGGGGTCAGTACTGGCAGAGACCGTTGATCGAGTGATCTGCATTCGCCTGTGCGGGCAGATCCGCGGTCACTTCGTGTGGTCGCCGGCCGGGCTGAAGCGCGCGATCGGCCCGCTCGTGCTGGGCCGCGACGATCTCATCCGCGAGGGTTCGCCGCAGCCCTGCACCCTGGGCCCGTGCGCACTTACCGCCGCCCTCGTCAGCCTTCGCCGTACGCCTCGGCGAACACCGAGAGCGCGACGTCTGGCTGGCAAGCGGCCACGATCCTGATGTCCGGCTGCCCAAGAGCCTCTATGGCGTGCTCACGGCAGGCCGATACGGGCTGGTGACCGAAGTCAGGGTGCCAGAGTTCCACAATCGGCTCCGAGGCGCAGTCGTCGGTCCCGCAGGCGAGGTCCTCGCGGATCACCAGGGACGAATGGCTGTTCACGGCCGCGTACGCGTCAGCAGTCAACGCCGCGAGCAGCCCGTTCGCACGCGCCGCGGTGCGCTCGACAGGCGAGGGAGCACCCACCGCCACCGCATGCGCGTCCACCAGCGCCATGTCGAAGACGTCGAGGCGTTGCGCCGGCGATGTCTGCTCGATCTCGTCGAGCCGGTTGCGAAGGGCGGCTAGGCGTGGCGCTTGTTCTGATGTCTCCTCTGATGCCATGAGTACGGCACGGACACACTGCGCGAACTGGTCTCCGCGGCGCTTCCACCAGGTGAGCTTGCGCTGTCGTTCATCACTCAGCCCGGCCAGCCCCGGCCACTTGCGCCGGGCGCCTTGCCTGGTCATCCCGGCCGCGTCCCCGATCGCGGGATAGTCGGCGCCGTACTGTGCCGCCGACAGCGCGGCGGACGCCGCAAGTTGGTCCGCGCTGTCGCGGATCGCCAGCAATGAGGTCAGCGTGGCCAGCCACATCTGCCGCACGTCCGCGTCCGGCGCATCGGAGCCAGGCCCCGCATCCGGTTTGAGCTGCAACATTTCCCGCACCGCGGTCCACGCAAGCTGCTCAACGGCGGTGGTCAAATCGGCGCGTTGCGCGTCGGACGTGTCTCGCACGGCGACCCCTTGACAACATTTGTTTACGACACCACCATGATGCGGGCGACAACATCTGTTGTCAACGGGCGACCAGAAGGTAGAAACATGAGATTACTGGTCATTGGCGGAACGTCGTTCGTCGGACGCACCATCGTGGGCGACGCCCTCGGCCGGGGACACGAGATCACGACCTTCAACCGCGGGCTGACCGGCAAGGACATCGACGGCGTCGAGGCGCTTCGCGGCGACCGGTCCACAGACGAGGGTGTCCAGGTACTCGCCGGGCGGAGCTTCGATGCGGTCATCGACCCGGGCGGCCAGGTGCCGGCGCACGTCCTGCGCACCGCACAGGCAATGGCCGGCTGCGCCCCCTTCTACGCGTTCGTCTCGACCACCGGCGTCTACCAGGCCTGGAACACTGCTTCGCTGGACGAGTCGGCCGCGACCTGGCCTGGCGTCCCGGACCAGGACGGCGACCCTGCCGACCTCGAGAAATTGCGCGTTCACAAACGCGGCTGCGAACTGGCGGTCGAGCAGACCTACGGGCTTGACGCCAGCCTGGTCGCGCGCGCCGGGTCGATCGTGGGACCGCACGACAACCTGGGCCAGCTGCCGTGGTGGCTCACCAGAATCGCCGAGGGCGGCCGGGTGATCGCGCCCGGCGACCCGGGGCGCGGCCTGCAACTCATCGACGTGCGTGATCTCTCGGCCTTCGTCCTGGACCAGGTCGAGGCGCAGGCAGGCGGCATCCACAATGTCGTCCCGGACGGGCCGAACACCACGATGGGCCGGCTGGTCGGCGGCTGTGTGCAGGCAACTGGTTCGGACGCCGACCCTGTGTGGGTGGATGAGGGTTTCCTGCTATCGCAAGGGGTGCTGCCATGGGCCGAGCTTCCCCTGTGGATCCCGGACGTACCGGACACCGCCGGTTTCTGGGCCGTGTCCGGCGCTTCAGCGAAAGCAGCAGGACTGCGCACCCGCCCGTTCGGCGACTCCGTCCGAGACACCTGGCAGTGGCTGCGGTCAGGCGGTGAGGTCCGCACCGCGCCCGGCGCCCCGCCACTCGGCCTCGCCGGCGAGAAGGAACAGCAGGTGCTGGCCGCATGGGACGCCCGACTGTCCGAAGGCAACTGAGCTCCCCAGTCGGAGGCCGGCCGTCCGGAACGGGCGACGCGAGAACTGCGCCGCCCACCACGGCGAGGAGATCGGCCGGCTGAACGCCGCACCGGTCCGGCTACCTGGCCGAGCTCGCCAAACCGTCGCCGGCCGGCCGCCAGCGCAAGCGCGCCGCGATGCGGAACGAGCGGGCGGGGTCGGCGACGCGGATGATGTCGCCGACGGCGGCCTCGTGCAGCAGCGTGATGAAGCCCGCGCGGCCTGATGCGGCTACGCGGTGATCCCCAGGGGGGCTACTGGAGGGCGCTGGGGCTTCAAGGTCCTCGACCACGAGACCGGCCACATCTTCGGGCTTCCCGATCTCTATGCCTTCGCGGGGGAGACCCACGGGGCGGTACCAAGCCGGCCGTCGTCCGTACCGGTCCCACGACGGCTTATGTCGCCGAATCGCGCAGGGCCGAAGGGCTCGACTCCACCGCGTGCTCCTCCGGCGTACTGATCTACAAGGTCGACTCCGCGACGCCGACCGGAAACGGGCCCCTGCGCGTCCTGGACGCCACGCCCGGCTCCACGCCGGGGTCCGGCTGCGCGCCGCTCGACGACGCCGCCCACCAGCCGGCGCAGTCCTTCACGGACGCGACGGCCGGCGTTCGCATCGACGTCGTGAGCTCGCCGAACGGAACAGACATCGTCCGCATGCGCCGGACGTAGAGAACCGATAGCCCCGAGGCGAGGGGAACGACCGCGCTCTGAGGCGTCGTGGCGGGCCTGCACCTGTGCTTGAAGGTGACGAATGCCACCACATCTCCTGGAGCGCGGTCTTCTGCCTGGGTCTATCTTTGTACTGACTGGTCAGTACAAAGATAGAGGAGTCGAGTTGATCATTGCGGAGGGGCTGGCGGTCGAAGGCGTGTATCCGCAGGTCTCGTTGAAGGCCGGGGCCGGCACGCTCACGGTGGTCGCGGGTTCGGCGGGAAGCGGGCGGACGAGCCTGCTGTTGACGCTGGCCGGGCGGATGAAGCCCACGAAAGGCACTCTGAACGTCGCCGGGCACGTCAGGCGCCGCGCCATCCGCAAAGCCGTGGCGCTGGCGCTGGTCGACGGCGTGACCGATCTGGACCGGTCGCTGACGGCCGGGGAACACCTGGGGGAGCGGCGGCGCCGGCCGGACCAGGAGGTTCTGGAGCGGGTCGGGCTGGCGGGCCAGGAGCGGGTGCCGGCGCGGGAACTGGACCGGGAGCAGCAGGTGCGGCTGGGCGTCGCGCTCGCGCTGCTGGACGAGCCGGAGGTGATCGTCGCTGACAACGTGGACGCGGGGCTGCCCGCCGAGCGGCAGCAGGCGCTGTGGGACCTGCTGCGCGACCTGGACCAGACGGTGGTGGCCGCCTGCGTGGCGCCGCCCGCCCGCTTCGACCAGCTCGTGGAGCTGTCGTGAAGGGCCTGTTGCGGTCGCGGCTGACACGGGCGGCGCTGGCGGCGGTGGTGTTGCTGCCGCTCCTGTACGCGGGATTGTATTTGTGGTCGTTCTGGGACCCGCAGGGCAATCTGGAACGTGTGCCGGTCGCGCTGGTCGTCGAGGACCAACCGGCCCAAGCCGCGGGGAAGACCCTGCACGCGGGCCGCGACCTGGCCTCCGAGCTGCTGAAGCGCGACGTGTTCGGCTGGCACGAGGCCACCGCGCGGGAAGCGGCCGACGGGGTCGCGGACGGCACCTTCTATCTGTCGCTGACCGTGCCCGCCGATTTCAGCGCCAAGCTGGCCTCACCCGCCGACGATGACGCCGCTCCGAGCCCGGCGCGGCTCGGGCTGCGCGTGGACACGGGCCGCAGCTACGTCATGGGCAGCGTCTCGGACGCGGTGTTCAACGAGGTACGGGCGGCGGCCGAGCGCACGGCGATCCACGACTACTTCGACAACGTCTTCGTCTCGATCGGCGACATCCACGACAAGACGACGGAGGCCGCCGACGGCGCGGACAAGCTGCACGACGGCGCCGTGCGACTCGGTGACGGCGTCTCCCGGCTCAGCAGCGGCCTGGGCACGGCCGAGAACGGCGCTCGGCGGCTCTCCGCCGGCCTGGGCAGCGCCAACACCGCCACGGTCCGACTGCGTGACGGCTCGGCCCAGGTCACGCGGGGCCTCACGCAGGCGCAGCAGGCGATCGGGCAACTGCGCGACGGCCTGAACAAGCTCCACACGCAGGGAACTGCTCCGCTCAGCTCCGGCGCGAGGCAGGCATACCAGCAGGTCCACGCTCAGACCCGCACGATCAACCAGCTCGCCGACACGTACGTCCCCGTCCTGGACGAATGGGGCCCAAAGATCTCCGAGGCCGCCGAGGCGGTCGCCGCCGCCGCCGACAAGGTCGCCGCCGGCGGCGGACCGACCGGCGCCGCTTCGACGAGTGCGGACAGCGTCCGCGTGGCGAACGCCCAGGCGAGCAGCGCGGCCGACAGCGCCAGGGAGGCGAGCTCGCAGGCACAGGCCGCGATCGACCGCCTCGGCGCGGACGCCGACCCCCAGGTGCGCGAACTGCTGCGGAACACGGCAGCCGCCGCGCGACGGGCCGCCGCTGAAGCGGACCGAGCCAAGGACGCCGCCCGGACGAGCGCAGGCAGCGGTACGGGAAGCGACGCCGACGCCGTCGCGGACCTGAGGAACCAGGCGCGGGAGCTGGCGAAGCAGGCTCGCGAGATCGCGGCCGCGGCGCCCGGGCTCGGCTCCAGGCTGGACCACGCCAGGGACCAGCTCAACGCCCTGGACGCAGGCCTGGGCAAGCTGGCCGGCGGCACCGCGAAGGTGCACGCGAGCCTCGGCGCGGCCGCTACCGGCGTGGACCGGCTCTACCAGGGCGCGACCGCGCTGGCCGATGGTTCCCGCCAGGTCACCGACGGTATCGGCCGGCTGAACGGCGGGCTGGTCAGGCTGAGCGACGGCGCGAGCGAGTTGCGCACCGGCGTGGATCGGCTCCACGACGGCGCGGGCCAGGTGGACAAGGGCGTGACCAAGCTCGCCGAGGGATCGAAGGAGCTGGCGGGCGGGCTCGGCGACGGCGCCGCCCGGATACCCGACTACGACAAGGAGCAGCGCGACGCCCGCGCGGACGTGATGAGCGACCCGGTCCGGCTGGCCAAGACCGTCGACAACGAGGTGCCCAACTACGGCACCGGCTTCGCGCCGTTCTTCCTGCCGCTGTCGCTCTGGGTCGGTGCGATGATCGCGTACATGGTGCTGAAACCGCTGAACCAGCGGCGGCTGGCGGGCACCACGGGCGCGGTGCGGATCGCACTGGCGGGCTGGCTGCCGGGGGCGGCGCTCGGGGCGGCGCAGGTGGGCGTGCTGGTGGCGGTGCTGCGCTTCGGGCTCGGGCTGCAGGCCGCGCACTGGGCCGGGGTCATCGGGCTGCTGCTGCTCGCGGCGGCCGCTTCCATGGCGGTCGTGCAGGCGGTGAACGCGCTGCTCGGCCCGCCCGGGCGGGTCGTGGCGCTGGCGCTGCTGATGCTGCAGCTCACCTCCGCCGCCGGGACGTACCCGATCGAGACGTCGCCCGGGTTCTTCCAGACGATCTCGCCGTGGCTGCCGATGAGCTGGACGGTGTCGGCATTGCGCAGGCTGATCAGCGGTGGCGATCCGACCGTGGTGTGGCAGGCTTGCGGCGTGCTGTCGGCTTTCCTCGTACTCGGGCTCGCGCTCACCACGCTCGCCGTGGAGCGTGGCCGCATCTGGTCCGTCAAGCGCTTGCACCCGGAGCTGGCACTGTGAGCGAGCGGAGCGAGCGAACCAATAGGCACAGCAGCGTTTCGCTCACAGGCCTGACGAAGGAGGGCCTGTGAGCGAGGGGAGCGAGCGCATCGCCAGACGCGGGAGCCGGCAGGACACACGGCTGAAGGTGTTCAGGTCGGCTGTGGAGCTGATCGCCGAGCTGGGGTACGCGGCCACCACGGTCGATGCCATCGCCGAGCGGGCCGGGGTGGCCAAGGGCACCGTGTTCTACAACTTCGGCAGCAAGGAGGGGCTGTTCGAGGCGCTGCTGGAGCACTCGATCAGCAAGCTCGCCGAGGCGCTGGCCGGCGCCGACACCGGGGAGAGCGCGCTGGACGCGCTCGACTCGGTGGTGCTCGGCCAGCTCAGGTTCTTCGAGGAGCACGGGGCCTTCGCGCGGGTGCTGCTGGCCGAGATGTGGCGCACGGTGTGGCAGGAGGCGGTGGCACGGCTGCGCCAGAGCGCGCTCAGCGTTTACGCGAACGTGCTGCGCAGGGCCGTCGCGAACGGCGAGATCCGGGCCGACCTGGACGTGGAGACGGCGGCGACGGCCGTGTTCGGCATGGTCCTGACGGTTGCCATCGAGCGTCGCGCCCTGTATCCGGACCGGCCGATCGAGCGGACTCACGCGACACTGGTCGAACTCCTGCACGGCCGCATCAAGTAGGCCCGTTCAGCCACGATGATCCGTCACGTGGTTGCCGCTGCCGCGTGCTCGGCCGCATGCAGGGGTCAGAGGCGATGCCGGTGGGCGTAGATCACGGCGTGTACGCGGGTGCGCAGGCGGAGCTTGGCGAGGATGCGGTTGACGTGCGTCTTGACCGTGCCCTCCTCGATCCAGAGTTCTCGGGCGATCTCGGCGTTGCTGAGCCCTTGCGCCAGGTGGTGGAGCACTTCCCGCTCGCGGGCGGTGAGTTGGTCGTACGCCGGGGTGACCGGTTTGGGGCTGAGGGCGGCGAAGCGGTGGATCAGCCGTCTGGTCACCTGGGGATCGATGAGTCCGTGGCCCTGGTGGGCCGCGCGGACGGCGTCGAGCAGCAGGCGCGGGTCTGTGTCCTTGAGCAGGAATCCGGCAGCTCCTGCTTGGAGCGCGCCGAACAGGTACTCGTCGAGGTCGAACGTGGTCAGGGCGATGATCGTGGGTACGGTACCCGCGCCGGTGAGGGTTTCGATGGCGGCCAGGCCGTCCATGAGCGGCATGCGGATGTCCATGATGACGACGTCGGGTCGATGCCGGTGCGCCGCGCGCACGGCCTGGGATCCGTCGCCCGCCTCGGCGACCACTTCGATGTCCGGCTCGGCGTCGAGGACGAGCCGCAGCGCGGAGCGGACCTCGGGCTGGTCGTCGGCGATCAGTGTCCGGATCGTCATGTCATCCTCCGCTGTGGGTGGGCAGGACGGCCTCGACGCGCCAGCCGTGCGGGGGGCGGGGGCCGATGTCGAGCCGTCCGCCGAGCAGGTGGGCGCGTTCCCGCATGCCGCGCAGGCCGCTCCCGGCCAAAGGGCGGCTGGACGGCGGGCGGTCCTGGCCATCGTCCTCGACGATGATCGTCACGGTGTCCAGGTCCTGGTGGATCCGCACGTCCACGCGGGTCGCGGCGGCGTGCCGCACCGCGTTGGTCAGGGCTTCCTGGGCGAGGCGGTAGCCGGCGTGGTCGACCAGGGCGGGTAGGGTGCCGGCCGCTCCGTGCCGGTCGATCGTGACGTGAACGCGGCAGCCGGGGGCCGACAGCCGGTCGGCGAGTGCGGGTACGTCGGCGAGGGTGACGCCGGTGGGCCGGTGTTCGTCGCGCAACGCCGCCAGGAGCAGGCGTACGTCGCGTAACGCGGAGGCGGACAGATCCGCCACCGTGCCGAGGGCGCGTACGGCCGGTGGAGGCGCGTCGGGCAGGACGTGGCGGGCGGCGTTCGCCTGCATGCGGATCGCGGTCAGGTGGTGGCCGACGGCGTCGTGGATCTCCCTGGCGATCCAGGCCCGTTCCTCGGCCACGACCCGGGCCGCCTGGGCCTGGTGCAGCAGAACCTGTTGCTCGGCGCGTTCCCGGTGCAGGCGCAACGCGTATCCGACAGCGATCGGCGCGACGGCGATCAGCACGCCCTGCGCCAAGGGTGTGGGGCTGACCCGGACGGGAAAGCCGGGCGGCCAGGCGCCGCCCGGGAGCGGGGTGGCGAACAAGACCGGCGTCAGGGTCGATGCCACGGACAGGAGAAGCAGGACAGGGGCTTGCCGTGGCCGATGATAGGTGGCCGAGCAGAGCGCGACGGCCGCCACCAGCCGCCCCGGCCATCCAGGCACCCCCGTGCCGAGCAGTGCCACCGCTACCGAGACGAGCGCCACGCCCACCGGGAACCGGCGCCGCAGCGCCAGCGGCGCGGCCACGCCCACGCTGAAGGCGGCCAGCACCAGGGGAATGCCCACGCCCGGCCCACCTGGCACAGGCGGCGCGGTGACTCCTCCACTCGCCCCGCTCAGGTCCCACAGTGCCCGCTCCCAGCTCGCCGCCGCGTAGACGGCGATCGCGGAGGCGAGCGCCAGCAGGGCATCCGCAGCCATCGACGGGATGCCTGGGATCACCGGCAGAAGCCGCCACCTTCGCGGGCGGCGGCTCCCGTCCGCCGGCCGGCGGGTGGGCTGCGGAAGGCGACGGGTGCCCGCAGGCATGCGGAACGTCCGGAGCCGGCCTCTGTGCTCAAATGGCATGCAGCTCACCCTGGGCCACACCCGCCTGCCAGGGCAAACCTGGGCATCAGCATTCGGTCCCGGGAGCAGGGAGGATCCTGTCGACGAAGTAGGCGTTCACCTTCTCCGTGACGCAGGCGTTGCCAGAGAGGTAGATCTCGTGGCCCGGCCCGTCATGGTAGATCGTCCGGCTTCCCCGTACCTGGCGGACGACCCGCTCGGTGCCCGGGAAGTCAACCCAGGTGCCCGCGCCGAGCAGCGGCGGCACGGTCTCGGGCAGCGGCCCGGTGGGGAAGGTCACCGGCGATGGATAGCCGAGGCAGCGAAGTCTGGTCACCGTCGTGCCACCCGTCCCGGTGTTGGGCGCGACGGCGCGCAGCCGCTTCATGACAGCCTTCAGCGCGGCATAGTTGGCAGGTCGCGGCATGTCCTGACACGCGATGACGTCCGGGCTCGGTCCACCGAGCGCGGGGAAGGCGGCGAACTTGGACGCGTCGCCACGTCCGGCGGCGGCGATGGCCTCGGCGATGGCCGGCCACCGCTCGGGTCCTTGGGAGATCAGCGCTTGTCCGAGGTAGTCCTGCAGTTTGACGCCGTCGAAGCCGCCGGGCTGGAGCGGCGCACGGTCCGCCTGCGCCACCAGATCCTGCCACAGGCGCGGTACGTCCTTGCCCCGCAGCACGCAGGAGGGCTCGTCCGCGCACCACGCGATGAATCGCCGCAGCCGCCGCTCGCTGTCGCGCGCCCGGGCCGCGTTCTCCTTTTCCGGATCGCTCATGTTGCCTGTCCCGTCCAGGACCATGGTCCGGATGCGCTTCGGGAACAGGTGAGCGTACGCCTGCCCGAAGGTGCCGCCGTACGAGCCCATGAAGAGATTGATCTTTGACTCGCTGAGGGCGCGTCTGATCGCCTCCATGTCGCGGGCGTGCGTGACCGAGCCGATGCTGTCGAACAGCTGGGGATCGGGATCGTGGCAAGGGGCGGCGTCCGCCCGGTTGCCAGCCGCGATTCTGTCGAATCCCGCCTGATCGTCAGGCAGCTCGGGATCGGTCTTGCTCTTGATCTGGCAGGGCAGGGGCGTGCTGTAGCCGTTGGTGTAGCCGCGCGGGTCCCAGGTGACGATGTCCATGCTCTGCCGGAGCTGCGTGAACGCGGTCGACACGCCTGGCACGTCGCGAAGGTAGGCGATCCCCGGTGCGCCCGCGCCGAAGTTGGCCAGCACCGTCCCCTTGGCCGGGCGGGATCCGGTGGCGGCCAGCAGGCCCAGCTTGAGCTCGATCGTGCGGCCGCCGGGCTTCGACCAGTCCACCGGAACCCGCATTGTGGCGCAGCGCATGCCCATGGCGCCGCCACCTCCCGGGCAGTCAGCCCAGCTCAGAGTGCCTTCCCTGGCAGCGGCTGTGGCGGCAGACTGGCAGAAGGCCACCAGCGTGACTGCCGCCGCCAGAGCGCGTGTGATGTTCATGTGCCGAGCCTGTCGCGGACCAGCCTACGGATGCGTCACACCTTCGATAGACATTTCCGGCGCGACCGGTCGCTCGGAAAGCCAGGCCGTCCCCGGCTTGCATGTCTCCATGCACCGGGCGCTCCATGTGCATGGCCCACCGATCCGGAGCCTCCGCCCGGCACCCCTCTCGCGACTCATGGGTACGGTCAGCAGCCGATCTCCCGCCGATGCGGCCGCCGCGGTGGTTGAGGAACACCGCGGTAGTGCCGGCGCCATTCCAGTCGGCGCGGGCGTGGAGCCAGTCCTGAAGTGCCTGGCGTAGGTCGGAGTGGACGGGCAGATGGCGGATCTTGCCGCTATCGCGGCCCTTGCCGCAGATCCGCAACTCGCCTTTACGGGCCGAGAGACGGACGTCGGCCAGGTCGAGGCCGACGACTTCGGCGATGCGCACCCCGGCGAAGTAGGGCAGCAGGGACAGCGTCTTGTCGCGCGGGCCGGCGACCGTGGACCAAATGCCGGCGATTCCGAAGCTGGCGCCCCACTGCGCCTCGGTGATCGCTGAGCCGAACCCTGCACGGTGAACAGAGCTCCGGCTAGGCCGACCCGCCTCATCGACCGCAATCACCTGAGGGCGCCTTACGAGCGCGACGCCAGGCTGCGTCCGTCACACCACGTCCGCCAAGACGCCTTCCAGAGGCGCTAGACGTCCACCGTCAAGCCTGGCGTGTGATGTCTTCACCGCTGGCGTCCGCAGCGGCCCTCAGCCGGTTGCTCTATGCGAGCGGGTCCTTGCGTGCCCCTGGTGACGGCGACCCGAGCGCCGAGCCCTCAATGCCGGCGGCGACCCTGTACCGTCGTACGGTGCTCACTGGCTCACCGAACACGGTCTTGATCGTGATCCGCGGCAACTCCGGATCCGGCAAGTCCACTGTGGCCCGGACCGTGCGGGAAACGTACGGCCAGCGCGGCATGGCCCTCATCGGTCAGGACATGGTACGCCGCGAGATCCTGCGCGAGCTCGACGAGCCTGGCGGCGTGAACATCGGGCTGCTCGACGTCATGTGCCGCCACGCCCTGAACGCCGGCCATCACGTCATCCTCGAGGGCATCCTCGCCCGGAGCCGCTACGGAGAGATGTTGCAAGCGCTGTTTCGCGATCATCGAGGCACAAGCCGTGGCTATTACCTGGACGCTTCCTGGGAAGAGACGCTCCGCAGACACGAGACGCGGCCTCAGCACACCCGGTTCGGCCCCGATGACATGCGGCAGTGGTACCTCGAGCAGGACATCCTCCCCGGCGCAACGGAGACGATCATCAACGAGAGCAGCACACTGCCCGAGACCGTCGGGCTGATTCTCCAGGACACCGGTCTAGTGGCTGGCGAGGCGACCCGCCTGTGAGCAGCCGGGCTGCCGGCCCTGAGCAAAGCTGTCGAACGGCTCCCACTCGCGCGGCCAGCGCCGAGACGGTCCGTGGTGGGCGGCCTGGCTTCAGCATGACGTCCTCCAGCGCCTGGACCGAAGGCTGGATGGCAGCCACCACCAAGACATGACGCCGGAAGCCAGATGCCCTGCGGGAACAGAGGCACGCCACGGACCGCCGCTCTCGGCTGTTCCAGCAAGGTCTGCTTGCGTGGACGCTCTTGCCGAGCGGCGATGGCACCACGCGACCCGCAGCGCGCACACACCGGCAGCTGCTTTTGACGTCACCACAGGCGACGAGCAGCTGTCTATGAGGGCGATGGCGCGTTCTTCAGACGCCGCACAGTCTGCATTCTGGAACCGGTCCGGGGTGGGGCCCCACACCGTGCGCCTGCGGTCGGCGCGTTTTTGGCGTACTTCGACCGCATTCGTTTTGTAGTGGCGCGGTGCCAAAATCTGGTCCGATCCACCAGGCCCGGAGGCCGTCTGGTTTCATTCCATGTCGCGCTGACACAGCACGCGGAAGGTCGTGAGGATGTAGGCATGAGTTCATCGCAGCCCCTCGCTCACCCCGGGTCCGAGCCGGACACAACCTCAGGCGGGGCGGTGAATACTGCCGGTGCGGGGTCCGGCCCCCCATCGCCGCACACCCCTGGGTCTGCCCCGGGTCACCGCTACTTGCTCGACAACGCCCGGGTGGAGGCGGGCGAGCGGTTCACCTGGCTGGCCGAGCTGTTCGACGGTGTCACACGGGGACACTTCGACCGGCTCGGAGTGAAGGCGGGCTGGCGCTGCTGGGAAGTCGGTGCCGGAGGCCCCAGCATTCCCGAGGCACTCGCCACGGCCGTCGGACCAACCGGTTACGTGCTGGCCACGGACATCAATCCGGCCTGGTTGGACCCGCACGGCGGGTACGAGGTGCTCCGGCACGACATCGTCGGGGACCCGCCGCCGCAGCCAGGCACGTTCGACCTGGTACACGCCCGGCTCGTGCTCGTCCACGTGCCCGACCGGGCCCGGGCGTTGGCGACAATGGTGGCGGCGCTGCGCCCCGGTGGCTGGCTGTTGGTCGAGGACGCCGATACCGAGCTGCAGCCGCTGGCCTGCCTCGATGAGGTTGGCCCGGCACAGCAGCGCGCCAACCGGCTGCGGCGCGCTGTCCGGGAGTTGATGACCCGCCGCGGCGCTGACCTGCGTTACGGCCGTACGCTGCCGCGGGTGTTGCGTGCGGCCGGCCTGGTCGATGTCACGGCGGCCGGCTGCTTCCCGGTCGGCGGGGTAGCCTGCGACCGGCTGGAGACCGCGACGGTGCGCATGGTCCGCGCCGAGTTGCTCGCCGCTGGGTTGGCCAACGACGCCGAGATCGACGCGCATCTGGCGGCTATCGATGCCGGCGAGCTCGACCTCACCCTCGCGCCGCTGATCTCGGTATGGGGACGCCGCCCAGGATAAGGCCTCGGGGATCAACGGAGCAGCTGTTAGCGCTAAGGTCCGATCGGGCCGCCTACCACGGTGATCGTCTTCGGGGCGGGGTTTCGGCGGAAGATCGTATGAGCGGGTCGGCCGGGGATTACCGTCGGCCGCGTGCCGGTGGAGTTTCTGACTGATGAGCAGGCCGAGGCGTACGGACGGTTCGTTGAGGAGCCGACGCGCCCGGAGATGGAGCGGTTCTGCTACCTCGATGACGTGGAGGGGAGGTTGATCGGGAAGCGGCGGGGTGAACACAGCCGGCTGGGCTTCTCGTTGCAGATGTGCACCGTCCGGTACCTGGGGCTGTTCCTGGAGGGCCGCTGGACGTGCCGTGGCCAATGGTCGCGTACGTGGCCGAACACCTGGGCGTCGAGGACCCCTCGGTGGTGAAGCGGTAGACCGAGCGGCAGACGACGGCGTACGAGCACGCCTGGAAGATCCGGGACGCCTACGGCTACCACCAGTTCGAGGAGGCGGAGTGGGGCCGGGATTTCCGCACGTTCCTGCACGGGCGGGCGTGGACGCACGCCGAGGGGCAGGTGGCGCTGTTCAACCAGGCGGTTGGGTGGCTGCGGCGCCACCAGGTGCTGCTATCCGGGGTGCCGGTGCCGACCCGGCAGGTTGCCGAGGTGCGGGCGGTCGCGGAGAAGCGGCTGCACGCCACGGTGGCGAACGCGACCAGGCGGGCGGACAGCGCGCTGCCCGGGGCCTGGTGGCAGGTGCCGGAGGGACGCCGGGTGTCGGAGCTGGAGCGGCTGCGCCGGCCGCCGACGCGGACGACGGGCACGAGCATGGCGAAGGCGCTGGAGCGGGTGGACGAGATCTCCGCATTCCGGCTGGGCCGGGTGAAGGTGGACCTGGTGCCGCCGAACCGGCTGGCGACGCTGGCCGGGGTCGGGCTGGGCCTCCGAGGAGGACGGCGAGGACGCCAAGGGCTGACCCGGACACCGGTGCGCCGGTCAGCACCACGGCCCGGCGTCGTCGCCGTGCTCACCGGCCTCCCGTCCGGTCGGTGCCTCAGCTGCCGCACGCGCAGCCGGCGGCGGCCTTCGCCTCGGCCGGGCTCTGGGCCGGGTCGAGGGCTTCCTCGTCCCGGGTGCAGCAGGCGGTGGTACCGCAGCAGGCCTCCGGTGCGCTGTCGGCGCTCCTTTCTCCGCGGTGGTGAGGGTCCGCCCGCGACGGCGGCTGTGAAAATCGCTGTCCGATTGTCGGAACGCAGTGATAGAGATTCGGGGTGACAATGACGCTCGAGTTCCCCGTTCTGCTGCGACTGATCGACGAACGGTCGACTGCCTTCCGCGCCGCGGTCGGCTCCGCGCCCAGCCTCGACGCACAGGTGCCGACCTGCCCCGAGTGGACGCTGTTCGATCTGGCGCAGCACATCGGCGAGGGGCGCCGCGACTGGGCCGCCACCGTCGCCGCAGGGCCCGCTCCGGCCAAGTCCGCAGCGGAGGGCGCCCCGGCTGCGCCTCGGGAGCGCGAGGCCCTGCTGGCCTGGTTGGCGGAGTCCACGGAGCAACTGCTGGACGCATTGCGGAAGGCCGGCCCGGACCGCGGTTGCTGGACGTGGTGGGGGACGTCGCAGTCGCCGCAGACCTCCGGTGCCGTAGCTCGGCACCAGCTCCAGCAGATGGCAGTGCACACGTACGACGCCCAGATCACCGTAGGTGCCCCGCGGCCGCTGCCGGACGAGGTGGCGCTCGACGGTGTCGACGAGTTCCTGTCCACCTGCGTCGCAACGACAAGTGCCTGGCCGCACAAGCCCGCTGCCCTCGACTTCCACGCCTCCGAGGGCCGCTCCTGGCGCCTCTCGCTCTCCGCCGACGGCGCACGGACCGTTCGCCTCCCCGGGCCCGGCACCATGCTGGCCACCGCTGCCGGCCAGGACCCGAACGCGCCTGCCGCCTTCTTCTCCGCTCGGGGCACGGCCAGCGAGCTGGTCCTCATCCTGTACGACCGTATCCCGATCGACTCCCTGCAGCTCGACGGCGACCGACGTCTCTTCGCGCAGCTCAGCGCCTGGGACCCGGATGAGTAGGACGTGACGATGCGCCACCTCGTACGCCCCGGGGCATGCCTCCCGCCAACGGCTACAACCACGCCGTGGTGGCCTCGGGGCCGCGGGTGGAGCAGACCGTCACGGCTGCGAAGCGGCTGACCAAGGCGGCGGCTAACAAGCTGATCGGTGCGCCTGGTCGGCACCTGACGCCGTCAGTTCTCAGCGCCGTCCTCGTCGTCATCGAGTCCCGCCGCGTCCGGGTCGCGCAGCGGGCGCAGGGTGCCGCCCGCCGGCTGGGTGGTGGTGAAGCCGTAGCGGCCCAGGACGTTGAGGTTCTTGTGCTTGAGCGGGGACAGCCGGGCCACGTCCTCGTCACGGATCTCATGACCCTCCGCGCGAAGCTGGACGACGGCGGCGTCGATGTAGCGGGTCGTCCAGAGCACCACGGCGTTCAGGATCAGGCCGAGTGAGCCGAGCTGGTCCTCTATCCCGTCCCGGTACGGCTGGTGGATGGTGCCCACTCCACCATCCATCGCATCATCCACGGCCAGAGACCTCCAGGTAGGGAGATCACACACCGAAACCGGATGTCACGCTTCGATCAAGATCATTCTAAGTGCCAACGGCTGTTCCTGGGTTCCTCAACCCCGGTGTTGGTCCGCCTCCCCCCTCGCGGTAGCCCGCAGCTCATTCGCCCGCGTCTCATCCATGTTGCCCAGCAGCCCATCGACCGGCTCCGGGGCCATCCTCGTCAGCAGTATGCTCGCCGGCGCCCCACCCATCCTCGCCAGCAGCTCGACCGCCAGCTCCAGGTCCATCGCCGCCACTCGCTCGGACGTGCTCCCGCCGACGTTCATCAGACGCTCGTTAGATGAACACCCAGACGCCGGCGCCGATGCCCCTCCGAGCCCATGGCCTTCTCGTGGCTCGCGATCGCCTGAATCCTATTTGGGGCGGGGACGCTTCGGAGAGCAGAGCGCTGCGCCGGGGTTGTTGTTCCCCGATGGGGCACCGGAGCCGTCCTGCAGCTGACCGGCACCGCGCGCATCCGACTGGGGTCCTGCGCGTGCCGCCAAGCCTGGGACGTCCTGAGCGGCGAGCAGGTCGGCGCGGACTTGCCGGGACTTGAGTCTCCCGTCGGCGGCATCGCGATCACCGAGGTGGAGGGCCGCGCCGTGGTGCTGGCCGGCGACGGCCCCGGGCTACGCATCTGGGACCTCGCAGCCCAGGAGCCGATCGGGGCGCCGCTGACCGGGCACATCGGCAAAATCGAGCGCGTGGTCACGGCGACCGTGGGCGGCCGCGCAATCGCCCTGACCGGGGGCTACCCCGATCCCAACGATCCGCGTAGGGCCACGACCCTCGTGTGGGACCTGGCGCGCGGAGAGCAGATCGGCGAGCCGCTCACCGGCTACCTCGAATCGGTCACCGAGGTCGCGGGCACGCCGGCCGCCGTCACGCGGAGGTCGGACGGCACCGTCCCGTTCGGTCATCGGATCCACCTGTGGGACCTGACGCCGACAGCCCGCTGATCAGAGCCCCCTCCGGCGGCGGAGTGAGACGGTCGGGTCGGAGGCGACGGTGCCGGACAGTTCGGGCTGGGAGCGCAGCATGGTGATGCCGGCACGGCAGTCTCCGCCGAGCGCCAGGGGAGGGCCAGATCGGTGATGATCTTTGCGGGGTCGTGGACGGCGCGGCTGGGCCGCCGCCGCTCCAGCCGCTCGGATAGGGCTTTGTCCAGTCCGGTGATGCGCAGCGTCTGCACCAGCAGCAGACCTCCGCCTGCCTTGCCGTGGGAGCAGGCCCGAACGGCTGGGCAAGCAGGGCCACGGTGCGTAGGCGCGGGGTAGGGCTGGGCACGGCTGGGTGGCGGCGCTGCTAGCCGTCCTACCTCGCTGGGTGGGGCACCGGTTCGTCATCGTGCGCGGAATGCAACGGCAGAAACAGTGGGAGGATGGTGAGGGTGACGGCAAGACCTGGTGACATGGACAGCGCGGCCATCGACAGGGCGGCCGGGGTGCTGCGCGGCGGAGGTCTGGTGGCCTTCCCGACCGAGACCGTCTACGGTCTGGGCGCCAACGCCGCCGACGGCGCCGCCGTCGCGCGCGTCTTCCAGGTCAAGGGGCGTCCGCCTTCCCACCCGCTGATCGTCCACCTCGGCGGCGCGGGGCAGCTGGGCGATTGGGTCGAGGAGGTGCCCGCCACCGCGCGGCTGCTGGCCGAGCGTTTCTGGCCGGGGCCGCTGACGCTGGTCCTGCGGCGCGGCCGCCGAGTGCCCTTGGAAGCGACGGGCGGCCTGGAGACGGTGGCCGTGCGTGTGCCCGCCCATCCTGTCGCGCTCGCGCTGCTGGCGGCCTTCGGCGGCGGCATCGCGGCCCCGTCGGCCAACCGCTTCGGCTCGGTCAGCCCCACCACGGCTGGCCACGTCCGCGCCGAGCTCGGTGATGCCGTCGACGTCGTGCTGGACGGCGGGCCCTGTCAGGTCGGCGTCGAGTCGACCATCGTTGACGCCACGGGCGAGGCTCTGAGCATCCTTCGGCCCGGCGGAGTGACGCGCGAAGACCTCGAAGCGGCGCTGGGGCGCCAGCTTGCGGTCCCGGTGACGAGCCACGTCCGGGTGCCCGGCCAGCATCCCTCGCACTACGCCCCGCGTGCCCGGGTCGTCCTGGTCGCGCCAGAGAAGGTGGTCGCCGAAGCGGAACTCGCGCAGGAGTCGGGGCATCGGGTGGGCGTCCTGCTTCCTCCCGCCTTCGCCGACACCGAGGTGAAGGCGCACGCCGTGGTGGCGGTCCCCGCTTCGATTCCCGCCTACGCGCGCGGGCTATACGCCTTCCTGCGCGAACTCGACCAGCGAGGATGTGACCTCATCATCGCGTCCCCTCCGGCGGAGCAGGGGCTGGGCACCGCGATCGCCAACCGGCTGCGCCGGGCCGCAGGACCTCGGCCTGCCGCGTGATCGGCACCGACGCCACCCCTCTGTATGACAATGACCGGCCGGGCAGACGTGGACAGCCCCTCGCCCGTCAGTCCAGCTTCCGGCGCGAGGTGTCCGGTGACTCTTCTTCGGCCTCTGCGCCACGCTGCACCGCGTCAGGGCCTACGACGGTACCGGCGAACAGGTCGATGAGCCGTTGCACGGGAACGGTGTTCTGGCTGGGATGACGCAGATGACGGCCCGGGAACGATCACATAGCGGTTACGGCGGCCCTCGCGTACCCGCTCCACATAGCCCTCCTGCACCAGATCGTTGATGATCCCGTGCGCGGCGCGTTCGGTGACGCCGATCGTTTCCAGCAGCGCACCGCGGTGCCTCCACCGATCGCCGCCCATGGTTACGGGCTGTGGGTGATCGCCCGGTTATCCGACCAGGTCCTCATCGACCATTCCGAAGGCGGATGCCCCCTGCGCCTGCGTTTCACCCGGCGCCTTCCCCGCATCAACTGACGCGCTGCCCTGGGCCGCGCCGCCGTGACAGGTGTTGCTACGAGCGGTGCTGCGGTCGGCGGCGGGTGGCTCGCGGCCCCTGGTGTGTCAATCGCGAGCGGGCCAGGCCGGGGCTTGCGTCAGATCGCTGTAAGGGGGGAACAGATCCACCAGCTGGGTGACCGTGAGCAGCCGGGCCAGGCTGCCCTGCACACCGATCAGCCGCAGCGCCCCGCCACGTTTCTCGGCCCGGCTCTGGGCGTCGATGAGGACCCACAGGCCATGGGAGTCACAAAACTCCAGCTGCGCGGTATCGACCACGATGCGCGGCCGGGAAGCGGTCAACAGCCCATCCAGCGCGTGCAGCAGGGCGGGATGGGTCTGGTGATCCAGCTCTTCCTCCAACTCCAGGAGGGCGAAGCGGGGACGCTGCTTGATAGTGATCGTTAACTGTGTCATGCCTTTCGGATGCCGAGCGGGCGCGTTCCTGGCGCTCGAAGCCTGGCGCGGCCGGCGTCCGCCGTCACAGGTCTCAGGTCGTATCCCGGCCCGGTGCATGCGCAGGTCTTCGCCTTCGGTCATCTTCCGCCTTGATAGCCATACCCGCTTTGCGAGTCGACCGGTAGGCCGAGTGCCCGGCACCTGGTGGTCGCCCTTGGGCCGGTGCACCCCATTGACGGGACAGGGGTCTTCGCGCCCGCGCCTGCTCGGCCCGGGCCGCCTGCTGAGGCTCCATCCGCTCGGCGCGCTCGCGCAGCGCCGCCAGAACCTGCCTGCGTGCGCCCACCCACAGGGTCATCTCGTCCCCCGACCTCCTCTACGCGCATCCCAACCCCAGCCCCTGCGACCAAAATCGTTAGTCAGCAGGCTCTTACAGAGGTGGGACGATTTCTGCTGGCCACCGGCTGCGTTCACGGATGACAGGCGGAAGTAACGCGCGAACCCGAGCTCGCCGCAACCGTCCTGACACCTGGTCTTCTGCCGGTGAAAATTTCACGAATGGTCCAGAGAAAACGCCGGTCATCCGCAGGATCCGAGGCCGGGTTGCGCGGCATCGCGAGTCCCCCTTGACGCCAGACATTGGACGTCATACGTTTCGGCGAACCTATTCCTTGTCGGATGCCTTATCGCGTTGACGAACCACATCGTTTCAATCAGGTCCGGGTCGACGTTCTACCGCGTGCCCCACATCACGGTGTTTCGTCGAACGGCACCCGGTGCGGAGCGATGAACCAGCCGTGGCGGCACGGGCGGCATTAGGCAAAACCATCACCTACCTCGCCATCAGGAGTTTCGATGAGCACGCCGATGAACCGTCGACACTTCATCGCCACCACTGTGGCCACCGCCGGCGCTGCCGGGCTGCCTCCGGCAATCTTCAATGGCCGAGCGGCTGCTGCCGTGCCGCCGCAGCTGACGCTGCCGCAACGCGGCATCTACGATACGGCCGCCGCGGCAGGTTGGACCGATGCCTTCCTGACCGGCAACGGTGAGTACGGGGCCATGCTCTACGGTGCGCCCAGTCTGGAGAAGGTGGTCTTCACCCATCATCGGTTCGTGCTGCCCAACGGCACCCGTAACGTGACTCCGCCGGTGCTGTCGGGCCGATTGGCGGGGGTCAGGGACAAGGCGCTTGCCGGCGACTTCAACGGTGCCACCAGTGACTTCACCTCCGGCTGGTCGTTGCGCTGGACCCAGACCTTCCATCCGGGTTATGAGCTGCAGATCAGCGCCCCAGGGGTGACGACGGTCAACGACTACGCCCGGATCACCGATTTCAGGACCGGTGAGGTCACCTCGACGTGGACCGACGGTTACGGTACGTGGAGCCGCCGGGCTTTCGCTTCTCGAGCCGACGGGGTCATCGTCCACGAGCTCACTCCCGCGCCGGGCCGGACGATCGACACCACGCTGAGCGTCAACACAGGCCTGAGCGGCGTGCCGGGGTCGGTCGGCTTCACCACCCTGGCCACGGTCGCCAACGGTGATGGCTACCTGAACCTGCGGGGCAGATACCCCGCCGGGCAGGGGGCTTTCGGCTATGAGGGCGTCACCCGGGTGATCGCGACCGGCGGTTCGGTACGGGTGAGCGGGTCGGCCATCGTGGTGGCCTCGGCGACCAAGCTCGTGCTGCTGACCAAACTCGACCGCTACGAGTCGTCCACCGCGTGGGACGCGAAACCGCTGCACACGGCGCTGGCCGCGCTGAGCGCCGACTACACGGGCTTGCTCACGCGGCATACTGCCCTGCACACCGCGCTGTACGACCGTTCACGCCTCGACCTGAACGTCAGCGCCGCCGATCGGCAATTGTCGACCAGCGAGTTGATCGCGCGGCAGAATGCCAACCGCAATGTCATCGACCTCGCGTTGTTGGAGCGGATGTACGACTCCGGCCGTTACCTGTTCCTCAGTTCCAGCGGCAT
Source organism: Nonomuraea helvata (assembly GCF_039535785.1). Classification (NCBI taxonomy): domain Bacteria; kingdom Bacillati; phylum Actinomycetota; class Actinomycetes; order Streptosporangiales; family Streptosporangiaceae; genus Nonomuraea; species Nonomuraea helvata. The sequence goes on along the minus strand of NZ_BAAAXV010000012.1, from coordinate 617,285 downwards.
CCTGCCGCCCCGGCTGACCGGCCTGTGGACGGGCGCCTGGGACGCGGCATGGGCCGGCGACTTCACCACCGACGCCAACGTCAACTTCCAGGTCGCAGGCGGCAACATCCTGTCCCTCACCGAAGCCATGGACGGCTACTTCAACCTGATTCTCGGCCAGATCAACGACTGGCGCACCAACGCCAGAAACCTCTACGGCGCTCGCGGCCTGCTCGCTCCCTCCCGGACCGACGGCGAGTACGGCAAGATGCTGCACTTCGACGGCGGGTTCCCCGGGCACACCTGGATTGGCGGCGCCGACTGGCTGCTCTATCCGCTGCTCGAGTACTACCAGGTCACCGGTGACGCCACCTTCTATCGCACCAAGCTCGCTCCGGTCCTGATCGAGCTCGCGTCGTTCTACGAGGACTTCCTCACCCGCACCGACGCCAACGGCAAGGTCATCTTCGTGCCGTGCTTCTCCATGGAGAACAGCCCCGGCAACACGGGCAGGCAGTTGTCGATCAATGCGACCGGCGAGATCGCCGCGGGCAAGCACGCGCTGCAGGCCGCCATCGAGGCTGCTAACTTCCTCGGCACCGAGCAGGGCCCAGGCCAAGGCGTGCAACGCTGGACCGCCTTGCTGGCCAAGATGCCCGATTACCGGATCAACGGCGACGGGGCGCTCGCGGAATGGTCGTGGCCCAGCCTGAGCGACCGATACAACCACCGTCACGTACAGCACATGTACCCGCTCTGGCCGCTGCACGAGATCAACCCCGAAGACAAACCCGACCTGATCCGCTACGCGAGCCGCGCCCTGGATCTGCGAGGGGACGAGGCAGGGGAGGCTCACGGCGCCATCCACCGCAGCCTCGCCCGAGCCCGGCTCAAGGACGGCGCCGGCGTGTACACCAACGTGCGGAAGATTCTGGGCAACAACATGATCTTCCGGTCGTTGATGACCTCGCACAACCCGAACCTGGCGATCTACAACGCCGATGCCGCCAATTCGCTGCCCGCGATTCTCGCCGAGGCATTGATCTACACGAGGCCCGGCATCCTAGAGTTGCTGCCCGCCCTGCCCGATCAGTTCGCCAAGGGCACGATCACCGGGGTGCGCGGCCGCAACCGCATCCGGATCGAGTCCCTCACATGGGACATCGGCGCCCGGACCGTCACCGCCACCGTCGTCTCCGACATCACCCAGACCGTAACGCTCATCTCCCGGCGCGGGATCGCTTCCGTTTCCACCGGTGCGAGCGTCGCCGCCTCGCCGTTGGGCAGCTACGCCAGGCAGGTGTCACTCACCGCAGGTACGACTACCCAGATCACCGTCGAGTTGGGCGCCGGCGGCCCGTCCACCGGCGTCGTCCGCCTGGTCAACCGCAACAGCGGTAAGGTGCTTGACGTCTCGGGCGCCTCCACCGCCGACGGCGCCGCCATCGTCCAATGGCGCTGGAACGGCGGGCCCAACCAGCAGTGGCGGATGTTGCAGAACTCCGACGGCTCCTTACGGCTGTCCGGTGTCGGCAGCGGCAAGGTCCTCAGCAGCCCGAACGCCAACCAGGGCGCCGCACTCGTCCAGGCGACCGATAACAACGGCGCGAACCAGCAGTGGAAACTCCTTCCCGCAGCCACAAGCGGCTACTACCGACTCGTCAACATCGGCAACGGATTGTGCGCGGACGTCGAAGGGGGCTCCACAACCGACGGCGCCCGAATCATCCAATGGCCTGGCAACAACGGCGCCAACCAGGAATGGCAGATCGTCACCATATGACACCCCGGAGCCCACCCACGCGTTCCGTCGCACTACCTCGCTGCCGAGGCTGTCACTTCAGGTGTGTAAAGATCATTTCTTTACTTGATTCGGCCTGGATAGGCGATGTCGAGTTCGATGGTGCCGCGCGCCGGCCGATTGTGCGCTCTCCCTCGATCAGGCGGGCGGGTGCTGGGCGAGTTCTTGAGCGGGCGATCGGCTGCTCGCCGAGATCGCGGTGCCCGACACCGGGGGGCACTACGGGTGGACGACCGTCGCCCCGGATCTGGACTCGGCACCTGACGGCGTTCACGACCTTCGGATCGGCCTGCACGGGGACGTCAGGCTCGCCGCATTCCGCTTCTGCTCCTGAGCTTCGTATGACCGGCTCTTCACTACGATCAGCTTCAGTACGGACCTGAGGATGGCGATGGCGAAGCGTGTGACGATCAACGATGTGGCCCAGGCTGCAGGGGTTTCCCGGCAGACCGTGACCCGCGCGATCAACGGAATGGGAGAGATCAACGAGCAGACGAAACAGCGTGTCCTGGAGGCGTGCGAGCGCCTCGGCTACCGGCCGAGCCGGTTCGCCCGCAATCTCGTCGCCAGGAAGAAGACCCGCGCGATCGGCTACCTGGTCGCCTCGTTCCGCAACCCGTACTACACCGAGATCGCCGGGGACCTGCTCAACGCAGCCGCGGCTCGGGGCTGGCACGTGCTGATGGCCTCGACGGAGACGGAGGAGGAGTCGGCGGCCATGGAGATGCTGGCGGGGGAGGTGGACTTGTTCATGGGCCACTTCTTCCTGCCGGACGACGACCTCGCGCAGGTCTGCCGGGGAGTTCCGCTGGTCATGGTGGATCGCCTGATGGACCGGTCCGGCATGCACTCGGTGGAGATCGATCTGCGTGAGGGTGTACGGCATGCGATCGAGGCGCTGCGAGCCAGGGGCGTACGGCACCTCGGGATGATCGATTCCGACTTCACCATGCGGGACTCGCCGACCTACCATCCCTCGCTCCGGCGGGAGTGGTTCGAGGAGCTGGCGGGCGCCGAGTCGGCACGAATGATCACGGTCGGGGAGGAGTCGCTGGCCGGTGGCGGGAAGGCCTTCGCCGAGCTCGTGGCCGCCCACCCGGAAGTGGATGCCGTGCTCGTCTACAACGACCTCATGGCCATCGGCGCCGTGCAGGCCTCGCACGCGCTCGGCATCGAGGTGCCCGGGCGGGTCAGGATCTGCGGTATAGACGGGCTGAGCCTGGGCGAGGCGGTGCTCCCGCGGCTGACGACGTTGTCGATGGGGCGTGAGGCCGTGGTGAAAGCCGCGCTGGACATCGCCGAAGAGCTCGCCGCGGCCGACTTCGCTCCGCTGCCGCCCATGCGTCGGGTTGTCAACCCGTGTCTGATCTGGCGCGAATCCGCCTGACGAAGTTCCCCATTGACATGGAGCCACCCCGCTCCGTAGCGTGACGTTTCCAACAGATGTCGTGAGCGTTCACGGCCGTGACGTGAACGTTCACGCTCCCTTCTCTCCGAGAGCGCGCCATCGTGCCTTCCACCTGCAAGAGCCTGATCAACCGGTCATGGAAGTTCACCTACGGAGACCCGTCCGGCGCCACCGAGCCCGGCTATGACGACAGCGACTGGTACGACGTCGGCCTGCCGCACTCCTTCGGCCAGCCGTACTTCATGGAAGCCGGCTTTTATGTGGGTCGTGGCGTCTACCGGCGGGACTTCGTCGTCGAGCACCCGGACAAGCGCGTCGCCCTGGAGTTCCAGGGCGTGTTCCAGGACGCCGAGGTCTATGTCAACGGCCACCGCGTCGGCCGGCACCTGGGCGGCTACACCGCTTTCGAGATGGACATCTCCGAGGCGGTCCGGCCCGGGATGAACCAGCTCACCGTACGGGTGAGCAACGAGTGGAACCCGCGTCTGGCGCCGCGGGCGGGAGAGCACGTCTTCAACGGCGGGATCTACCGCGACGTGTCGCTGATCGTCAGTGAGAAGGCCCGCTTCGCCTGGTACGGCACGGCGGTCACCACCGACGGCAACCGCGTCGAGATCGCCACCGAACTCGTCAACGACGGGGACACCCCCTTCGAGGGGCAGCTCGACGCCGTGGTGAGCCTGGACGACGTCGAGCTAGCGACTGTTAGCGCTCACATCAGCCTGGATGCGGGCGAGGCCACTACCCACCGGACGCAGCTGCTGCTCGACGAAGTCCGGCAGTGGCACCCTGCCACCCCGGTCCTCTACCAGCTCGACCAGCGACTGAGCAACGGTGAGCAGGCGAGCACGACCTTCGGGTTCAGGACCGTCGAGTTCACCACCGACGGCGGCTTCTTCCTCAACGGCGAGCACTACCTCATCAACGGCGCCAACGTCCACCAGGACCACGCCGGCTGGAGCGACGCGGTGAGCCACGCCGGCATCCGCCGCGACGTCGCGATGATCAAGGAGTGCGGCATGAACTTCATCCGCGGCTCTCACTATCCCCATCATGAGCAGTTCGCCGCCGAATGCGACCGGCAGGGCCTGCTGTTCTGGTCGGAGCTGCACTTCTGGGGCGTCGGCGGCCACGACGCGGAGGGCTACTGGAACGCCAGCGCCTACCCGCCGCACGAGGAGGACCGCGCCGAGTTCGAGGAGAGCTGCCTGCGCGCGCTCACCGAGATGATCCGTGTCAACCGCAACCACCCCAGCATCATCGTCTGGAGCGTCAGCAACGAGCCCTTCTTCACCGACGCGGAGGTGATGCCGGCGGCCAAGAAGCTCATCACCCGCCTGGTGGACCTGGCTCACCAGCTCGACCCGACCAGGCCTGCCGCGGTCGGCGGCGCGCAGCGGGGCGGCTTCGACGAGCTCGGCGACCTGGCCGGCTACAACGGCGACGGCGCGGCCCTCTTCCACCAGCCGCCCTGGCCCAGCCTGGTCACCGAGTACGGCAGCGCCATCGAGAACCGGCCCGGCGTCTACGGTCCGCGCTACACCGACGGCGTCGAGATCGACCACCCCTGGCGGGCCGGGATCGCGCTGTGGTGCGCCTTCCACCACGGCAGCATCATCACCGACATGAGCCGGATGGGCTTCATCGACTACTTCCGCGTGCCGCTGCGCTCCTACTACTGGTACCGCAACAAGCTGCGCGGCATCGAGCCCCCCGTCTGGCCGAGCGAGGGCACCGCGCGAGCCTTACGGCTGAGCTCCGACACCGAGACGATCGGCACGGACGGCACCGACGACGCCTACCTCCGGGTCGAACTCGTCGACGAGAGCGGCGCGGTCATCTCCGACGAACGCACGGTGACCATCGAGGTCTTGGAGGGCGGCGGCCTCTTCCCGACCGGCACCTCGATCGAGCTGCCCGTCGTGGACGGGATCGGGGCGATCGAGTTCCGTTCCCACTATGCCGGGGTCAACGTCCTGCGCGCGAGCGCCGAGGGTCTGGAGCCCGCCACCCTCACGATCCTGGCGACCGGTGGCCCCGAGTGGACCGGTCAGCCGCGCAAACTGCCCTCTGGGCCGCCGAGCCGGCGCTATCGGCCCGGCAGCGAGCGGCTGCTGTCGGCCAACCGGCCGGTGTTCAGCAGCGGATCACCCGCTCATAACGTCACCGACTACAGCACCGAGCACGGCTGGAGCGGCGAGTGGGTCCGCGTCGACCTGGAGGGTGCGTGGCGGCTACGGCGGATCGAAGTCCGGTTCGGTGAGGGGGCCGACGTACCGTTCGTCATCGAAACCGACGACGGCGCCCAGGTGGCGGCCGGTCTGACCGGAGGCGGCCCGGCCCGCGTGGAACTGGACGCCCTGCTCGCCCACGAGGTGTCGGTGCGCTTCCCCGCCGGGCCGGCGGAACTGATCGAGGTGAGGGTGTATGGCCACTAGCACGCGCCTGCGGCGCATCCGCCGGAACTGGCAGCTCTACCTGCTCGTCGCGGTGCCGGTGGCCTATTTCGCGATCTTCAAGTACATCCCGATGGCCAACGCGGTCATCGCCTTCAAGGACTACAGCGTCCTGGACGGCATCTGGGGCAGCGAGTGGGTCGGCTTCCGGCACTTCCGCGCCTTCTTCGACAACCCGGTCTTCTGGACGCTGGTCAGCAACACCTTCATCCTGTCGGCCTACTTCCTCCTCGCCAGCTTCCCGATCCCGATCATCCTGGCGCTGGCGCTCAACGAGGTCCGGCGCGGGTTCTTCCAGCGGACCGTGCAGCTGGTCACCTACGCGCCGTACTTCATCTCGACGGTCGTGGTCGTCTCCATGACGATCCTCATCCTGTCGCCCAGTGTCGGGCTCGCCAATGACGCGCTGGGGCTGTTCGGCATCCCCTCGATCGACTTCCTCGGCAATCCTGACTACTTCCGGCACATCTACGTGTGGAGCGACATCTGGCAGACCGCCGGTTACTCCGCCGTCGTCTACATGGCCGCGCTGTCCGGAGTCGATCCCGGGCTGTACGAAGCCGCCCGGGTGGACGGCGCCTCCCGCCTGCAGAAGATCATCCACGTCGACCTGCCGGGCATCATGCCGACCGCGGCCATCATCCTGATCCTCGGCGTCGGCAACATCATGGCGGTCGGCTTCGAGAAGGCGTTCCTGCTGCAGAACCCGCTGAACCTGAGCAAGTCGGAGATCATCGCCACCTACACCTACAAGACCGGCCTGCTCAACGCCGACTTCAGCCAGGCCACCGCGGTCGGCCTGTTCAACTCCGCCGTCAACCTCGTCCTGCTCATCGTCGTGAACAGGGTCGCCAAGCGCGTCTCCGGATCGGGGCTCTGGTAACCATGGTCAGGGAATCGCGGACGGACCGGCTGTTCATGGTCGGTGTCTACGTGCTGCTCGCCACCTTCCTGGCGGTCGTGCTGCTGCCGCTGCTCTACATCCTGGCCAGTTCCCTCAGCGATCCGAACGCGGTCAGCTCCGGCCGGGTCACCTTCTGGCCGGTGGACTTCACCCTGCGCGGCTTCCAGGTGGCACTGTCCGATCCGCAGATCCTCGTCGGTTTCGGCAACTCGCTCTTCTACACGGCCGTGGGAACGTTCGTCAGCGTCAGCCTCACGCTCATGCTGGCCTATCCGCTGTCCCGCAGGGATTTCGTCGGAGGCGGGCTCCTCACCCGGCTGATCGTCTTCACGATGCTGTTCGGCGGCGGCCTCATCCCCACCTACCTGGTCGTCAAGTCTCTCGGCATGATCGACACGCGGTGGGCGCTGATCGTCCCGAACGCGATCGCCGTCTGGCAGGTGATCATCGCGCGCACCTACCTGCGCCACTCCATCCCCCGCGAGTTGTTCGAGGCCGCCGAGATCGACGGCGCCAGCCACTTCAGGGTCCTCTGGTCGATCGTGCTGCCCCTGGCCAAGCCCATGATCGCGGTGATCGCCCTGGTCTACGCGATCAGCAACTGGAACTCCTACTTCGACGCTCTGCTCTATCTCAAGAGCGACGACCTCTATCCGCTGCAGCTCGTGCTGCGCAACATCCTCATCCTCAACACCCAGAGCAACGGCATGGACGTCGCCACCGCCATGGAGCGCCAGCAACTCGCCGATCTGCTCAAGTACTCGCTCATCGTGATCTCGACCGTACCCGTGCTCCTCATCTACCCCTTTGTCGCCCGGCACTTCACCAAGGGCCTCATGATCGGCTCCGTCAAGGGCTGACGCACCCCCCACCTACAGACATCGAGGTATCACCGTGTCCGTCAGAGTCGTCGTCGCAGCACTCACCGCCGGTTTCCTGGCCCTGGCCGCCTGCTCCGCCGAGAAGCCCAAGCAGGAGCAGAAGGCCGGCACCATCAAGATTTTCGCCCAGCAGAACGCCGACCAGCACCTGAGCAACAGCCCGTTCACCAAGCGGGTGCAGCAGAAGCTCGGGGTGACCCTCACCTTCGAGACCACCACCTGGGACAGCGCCGCCGCCAAGGAGAAGCGCCAGATCTCGCTGGCCAGCGGCGATCTCCCCGACGTCTACATGCTCATCCCGTGGGTCGACGCGTTCTCCCCGGCCGAGCTGATCCGCATGGGCAAGCAGGGCGTGCTCGTGCCGCTCAACGACCTGATCGACAAGTACGCCCCCAACGTCAAGAAGGCGCTGGAGTCGATGCCCGACTTCAAGCGGCTGGCGACCGCGCCCGACGGGAAGATCTACGGCATGCCGCAGTGGAACGACTGCTTCCACTGCTCCTATCCCTCCAAGTTCTGGATGAACTCGGCCTGGCTGAAGAAGCTCGGACTCAAGCAGCCCACGACCCCCGACGAGCTGCGCGAGGTGCTGAAGGCGTTCAAGGCCAAGGATCCCAACGGCAACGGCAAGGCCGATGAGATCCCGCTGAGCGCGAACACCGCCAACCCGCTCCTGCCGTACCTCATGAACGCCTTCGTCTACGACCCGCAGGCCACCGGCGCGTACGGCTCCACGCTGGCGGTCAACGCCGGCAAGGTGCAACTGCAGGCCGTGCAGCCCGGCTGGCGCGAGGGCCTGCGCTACATCGCGGGGCTGTACAAGGACGGCCTGATCGACCAGGCGGCCTTCACCCAGAACGGGGACGCGATGAAGGCCAAGGGCGACAAGGCCGGGGCGAGCGTCGTCGGCGCGGCGACGGTACACCACCCGGCCCAGCTGGTCACCCTGGGCCAGAAGGACCGCCGCGACAGGGACTACGACGCCGTGGCCCCGCTGACCGGCCCGTCCGGCGCGCAGTATGCCACCTACATCCTGCCCAGCCTGCCCGGCGCCTCCTTCGTCATCACCTCCAAGGCGAGCGAGGCGACCCAGATCGCCGCGATCAAGCTGCTGGACTACCTGTTCACCGACGAGGGACACGTCCTGGGCCAGGTCGGCGAGGAGGGCAAGGACTGGGCCAAGGCGGGCCCCGGCGACGTCGCGCTCGACGAGAGCCTCAAGCCGTCGTTCAAGACGCTGACGCAGCCCGAGGGCGCGCCGAAGAGGGAGGGCGCCTGGGGGCCGATGGCGGAGTACGACAACACCAAGGAGTTCCGCAACGCCCAGGTGACATCGACCGACATCTACGACCAGGCGGGCTACGAGCGCCGCCTCTTCAAGGCCGCCGAGCTGTACGCGGGCAAGGAGCCCAAGGACCAGGTCTTCCCGATCTGGCACACCAAGATCGCGCCGGAGGAGGCAGGCGAGCTGGCCACTCTGCAGACCAACATCGACAACTACGTCAACCAGTTCAGCCTGCAGTTCGTCACGGGCCAGAAGAACATCGACGACGACTCCGCCTGGCAGGCTTACCTCGACGGGCTCAACGGCCTGAGCCTGACCCGCTACCTCCAGATCCAGCAGAAGGCATACGACGCGCTGTGACGACCAGACATCTCCTCCGGCTCTCCACACCCGCCGCCCACTTCCACGACGGTTTCCCGCTCGGCAACGGCCGGTTGGGCGCGATGGCGTACGGCGGGCCGGAGGTGGAGCGTTTCGACCTCAACCTCGACACCTTCTGGTCGGGCGGTCCCCAGCCGCCCCCGGAGGGTCCTTCTCCTGCCGGGCTGCTGCCAGAGCTGCGTGCCGCGATCGCCGCGGGCGACTTCGAGCGCGCCGACGAGCTGGGCCGCCGGATGCAGTCCGGCGGCTGGACCCAGGCCTACCAGCCGCTGGGCTTCATCGAGTGGCGTCATACCGCCGCCGGTGAGCCCTCCGGCTACCGCCGAGAGCTCGACCTCGCCCGTGCGGTGACCACGGTGAACGGTCTACTGACCAGCTTCGTCTCCGCCCCCGCCGGGGTGCTGGTCGCGTCGGCTCGCGGGCCGCTCGAACTGCCCGAGTTCACCTCACCGCACCCGGTCGAGGTGATCCGCGACGGAGAGTGGCTTACCATCACCGGCCGGGCGCCCGCGAACGTGCTGCCCGACTACATCAACCGGGAGCCCGCCGTCGTCTACGGCGCGGACGCGCCCGACGGCGATGGCACGGTCGCCGCCGGCATGGGCTTCGCCGTCGTCATCGCGGTCCAGAGCACCGGATCCGGCGAGGTGCGGATGGTCGCCGCGGCCGCCGACGGCTTCCGCGGCCATGCCGTACGGCCCAGCGCCGACACCGCCGAGCTGGCCCGCCGGGCACGCGCGCAGGTCGAGGCGGCACTGTCCCGGAGCACGGCGGAGCTGCTGGCCGAGCACGAGGCCGACTACCGCGGCTACTTCGACCGGGTTGACCTGTCGCTGCCCGACGAGCGCGCCGAGCTCTACTACCATTTCGGCCGCTACCTGCTGATCTCCAGCTCCCGTCCCGGCACCCAACCGGCCAACCTGCAGGGCATCTGGAACGCCGACGTGCGGCCCGGCTGGAGCAGCAACTACACCACCAACATCAACGTCCAGATGAACTACTGGCCCGCCGAGCCCGCCGGCCTGCCCGACCTGCACCAGCCGCTGTTCGAGCTGATCGGCGGCCTGCTCGATACCGGCCAGGACGCGGCCCGGCACTACTACGGCGCCGCCGGAGCCACCACTCACCACAACACCGACCTGTGGCGCTTCAGCGCCCCGGTCAACGGCGATCCGCAGTGGGCCAACTGGTCCTCCGGCCTGCTCTGGCTCACCGCCCACCTCTGGGACCACCTCGAGTACGGCGGAGCACCCGAGCTGCTCCTGCCCGCTCTGCGCAGCGTCACCTCCTTCGCGCTGGACTTGCTGGTTCCCGACGCCCACGGCAACCTGGTGATGAGCCCGTCGACCTCGCCGGAACACCATTTCCTCACCGACGCAGGCAATCCGGCGGCCATCTCGGCGGGCGCGGCCATGGACCAGGAGCTCGTCCGCGAGGTCCTGACCCGTTACTGCTCGCTGGCCGACGACGAGCTCGCCGTACGCGCGGGGAAGGCGCTGTCACAGCTGCGTCCGGTCGCGATCGACGGCGAACTGCTGGAGTGGTATGACCGGCGGCCCTCCCAGGAGCCCGGCCACCGCCACCTGTCCCACCTCTACGGCCTCTACCCCGGCACCCGGATCACCGAGTCGGGGACGCCGGACGACTTCGAGGCGGTACGGCAGGCGCTGGCCACCCGGCTGCACCACGGCAGTGGACACACCGGCTGGAGCCAGGCGTGGATCCTGTGCCTGGCCGCCCGGCTGCGCGACCCGGAACTGGCCGAGCGCTCGATCGCGATCCTGCTCGACGAGCTGGGCTCCGTCTCGCTGCTGGACCTGCATCCCCACGGCGGCCGGCCGTCGGGCTACATCTTCCAGATCGACGGCAACTTCGGCGCTGTCGCGGGGATGACCGAGTTGCTCGTGCAGAGCCACGAAGGCGCGGTCAGCCTGCTGAAGACGCTGCCGGGGAGCTGGGACACGGGATCGGTGCGCGGCATCCGCTGCCGCGGCGGGCACACCGCCTCCGTGGCCTGGTCCGCGGGCATGCTCACGTCGGCGGCGATCACCGCCGGGTCGGACGGACGGCTCGTCGTCGAGGTACCCGGCGACACTCCGCCGCTGACCGTCACGTGCGGCGAGCGAGCGGTCCCGGCCCGGGAGGTCTCCGGCGCGCTCGCGGGGCGCCGGCGCATGACCTGGGACGCGACGGCGCTCACCCGCTACACGCTCGTCCCCGAGGGTTCCCTGTGAACGCGCGCGCGATCGCGAGCACGGCGGCATGCGCCGCCGTGCTCGCCTCCCGCCGCCAAGGGCTGGGCCTCGGCACGTCAGCCGAGGCCCAGCCGGCTGGCAGTCATGATCAGGCGTAGGGATCCTGGGTCAGCAGGTGCGCCTTGTACCCCTCGCCGATTCCCGGCTCAGGCGTTCCGTTCCAGTCCTTGATGAGCACACCTCCTTGGGTGCAGCCCCACGGGTTCCACGTCCAGGCGAGGTACGACAGGCCGTGCGTGTCGGCCCACTTGGTGAGCGCGTCGACGTAGTCGTAGCCGCAGTTGTCCGCGCCCATCTCGCCGATCACCACGGGCACCTGCGCCGCGAGCGGGGCTATCTCCGTGTTCCAGCAGTCGACGGCGGCACACCGGTTGAAGCTGTAGGAGTGCCAGGAGGCGACCAGGTTGCCGGTGGGGTCGTGCGGCTTGTACTGCGTCCACTCGCGAAGGTCGTTGGTCCACTCGAGCCCGCCGACCATGACGATGTTCGTGGCTCCGGTCGATCGGACGGCGTCGAGCATGCTCTGCATGCCCGCGACCTCATAGCTGAAGCCGGCGCAGGTGCCTCCGTCGCGCAGGCACCGCCAGCCCGCCTCTCTGTCGACGGTGCCGAATTCCGGCCACGGCTCGTTGAACAGGTCGAAGACCACCGCGTTGTTGCCCTTGAAGGCGTTGGCCACGCCGGTCCAGAATCGCGGGGCGTTGCGAGCGGACGGGATCGGCTTCTGGCAGGTCGCGGTCACGTCCTTGCACGCCCAGTCGACGCCGGTGAACTCTCCCCAGGTCCAGTGGAGGTCGAGGATGGGCGTGATGCCGTTGGCGACCAGGAGGTTCACGTAGTCCTTGACCTGCTGCTGGTATGCGGCGCCGCTGGGCGAACCGTTGGTGCCGAGCCAGCACTCCTCGTTCAGCGGGATGCGGAGGGCGTGGATGTTCCAGGTCTTCATCGCGTTGACGGAGGTCTGGTCGACCGGCCCGCCGTCCCACATCCCCTTGCCCTGCACGCAGGCGAACTCGCCGCTCGAGCGGTTCACGCCCAGCAGCCGGTACGGCTTGCCCTGCGCAGTAACGATCTTGTTGCCCTGGACGTGCAGCTGCGGAGCCGGCGTCTTGGGCGGGTCGATGATGGTGCCGTCGCACTTCACCCCGTTGACGGAGATAGAGGCGGGTACGGGATTGGCGTCGCTCCACGAACCGTTGAAGCCGAGGCCCACCGAGCCCTTGGTCGCAACCTCGCTGTTCCAGCTCAGGCTCTTGGCGGTGACGTGGGTGCCGGACTGGGACCAGTCGGCGCTCCAGCCCTGATTGACGCGCTGGCCGGCGGCGGGGAAGTCGAACTCCAGAGTCCACGTTGTCAGGCGGTCACCCAGGTTGGTGAAGGAGACTTCGGCTCCGAATCCACTTCCCCATTGGCCGGTGACGGTGTATTTGGCCGTGCAGCCGGTGGCGGCGGTCGCCGCCGGGCCGGTGACGAGCCCGGCGACGGTGAGGGCGGCAGTCGCCACCACGGATAAGATCGTGCGAACTTTCATCGGGGGGTGTCCTCTCTGTGGTCGTACGGCGGTGCGGAGCCGGCGGCGACCACGTCCGCCGGGTCGAAATCGAAGGTGCGGCCGCGCGCGTCCGGGTCGGGTGAGGCGGCGGCCAGCAGCTTGGTGTAAGGGTGGCGCGGATCGAGGATCACCTCATCGGCCGGCCCCCGCTCCACGACCCGCCCTCGGTAGAGCACGAGCATGTCGTCGGCGAAGTGCCGCGCGGTGGCCAGGTCATGGGTGATGTAGAGGATGGCGAGATCCTCCTCCTGCTGCAGCCGGGCCAGCAGGTTGAGCACGTCGAGCCGGATGGAGACGTCCAGCATGGACACCGGCTCGTCGGCCACGATCACCTTCGCGCCGGGTGCGAGGGCGCGGGCGATGGCCACCCGCTGGCGTTGCCCGCCGGAAAGCTCGTGGGGGCGGCGCTGCGCCAGCTCCTCCGCCGGCAGGTTGACGCGCTCCAGCAACCGCGCGACCTCCTGCCGGGTCTCGGCCCGTGTCCGCGCCCGGCCGTGCAGTCTCAGCGGCCGGGCCAGGTGGTGTTCGACGGTGTGGAAGGGGTTGAGCGAGGCGAAGGGGTCCTGGAACACCATCTGCACGTGGTCGCGGTAGTCGCCGCTGCCTGCGCCGTTCAGGACGACCGTGCCGGACGTGGGTCGCTCCAGGCGGGCGATGATCCTGGCGACCGTGGATTTGCCCGAGCCCGACTCGCCGACGAGTGCGGTGGTGCGGCCGGGTGTGAGCGTGAAGGAGACATGGTCCACCGCCCGCAGCCGCGTACGGCGCATGCCGTCGCCGCGCACGCGGTAGTCCTTGACCAGGTCCGCTACCTCGAGAGTGGTCACCGGGCACCTCCCGATCGCACGAAGGCGCCGCGGTCGCCGGTGAGGCTGGGGAAGGAGCCGAGCAGGCGCCGGGTGTAGGGGTGGCGTGGCTGCTTGTGGATCTCCTCGGCGCTCGCGCACTCGACGATCTCGCCGTGCAGCATGATCGCGATTCTGTCGCTCACCTCCAGGAGGAGGGGGAGGTCGTGCGTGATGAACACGACCGCGAAGCCCAGCTCGTCCCGCAAGCGCAGGATCTCTTTGAGGATGCCGCGCTGGACGACGACGTCGAGGGCGCTCGTCGGCTCGTCCATGATCATGATCTGGGGTTCGAGGAGGAGCGCCATGCCGATCATGACCCGTTGCCGCATGCCTCCGGAGAGCTCGTGCGGGTAGGAGCGCAGCCACCTAGGGTCCACCCTGACCAGCTCCAGCGCCGTGGCGCAGCGGGCCCGGCGCTCGGCCGCCGACAGTCGGGGCAGGTGGGTGGTGAGCACGTCCTCCAGCTGGGCGCCGACGGTCATGACGGGGTTGAGCGAGTCCATCGCCCCCTGGAACACCATGGAGAGCTTCGCCCATCTGAAGGTACGCAGCTCGTGCGGCGGCAAGGCGAGGACGTCGACGGCTGTGCCGGCGCGGTCGTGGAAGGCGACCGTGCCGGAGGTGATCTCCGCCGGCGGCCGGTGGAGCCGGCTGATCGCATAGGCGAGGGTGGTCTTGCCGCTGCCCGACTCGCCCGCCAGGCCCAGGATCTCGCCTCGCCGTACCGTCAGCGAGATGTCCTTGACGGCCTGTACGGGCCGTTCGCCCCGGTAGGTCACCGACAGGTTGGCCACGGTGAGAACGGCGTCGTCGGCGGCCTGGTCGACACGCCCCGCCTCCTGGCGGCGCGTATCCGCCAGGCGGGCGGCCGGAATCCGGAGCTTCGGGTTGATGATCTCGTCGATGCTGAAGTTGATCAGCGCCAGGCCGCAACCGAGCAGGGCGATGATGATGCCGGGCGGCGCGAACCACCACCACGCGCCGAGTTGCAGCGCGAAGCCGTTCTGCGCGTAGTAGAGCATGGTCCCGAGCGTGGCGGAGTTGGATGCGCCCAGGCCGAGGAAGGACAGGCCGGCTTCGCTGAGAATCGCGGCGATGACCGCGAACACGAACTGGGAGGCCAGCAGGGGCAGGAGGTTCGGGAGGATCTCCACGCCGATGATGCGCCACGGCCGCTCCTTGGCCACGCGGGCGGCCAGGACGTACTCCCTGTTGCGCAACGACAGCGTCTGCGCGCGGAGCACGCGAGCCGAGCCGGCCCAGCTGGTGATCGCGAGCACCAGCGCGATCGTCCACCAGCCGCGTTGCTCCGCCGGGACGAAAGCGGAGATCACGATCACCAGCGGGAGCCCGGGGATCACCAGCATCACGTTGGACAGCAGCGAGAAGGCCTCGTCCACCAGACCACCGGCGTAGGCGCCGACGATGCCGAAGAGCGCCGACAGCAGTGTGGCCATGACGCCCACGAGCGCGCCGATGACGAGCGAGCCCCGGGTGGCGTAGGTGATCTGGGACAGCACGTCCTGGCCGGTCTGGGTGGTGCCCAGCAGGTGCTCCCCGCCCGGCGGCGTCAGCCCCATGTCGTTGATCGCGTCCGGGTCGCCGGCGAGGAGCGGTCCGACCACGCCGATGGCGGCGATGACCCCGATCAGGATCAGTCCGATCACGAATTTCGGGTCCCGCCGGCTGATTGCCGTCATGTGGCCGCCCCCGCTCGCGTCCGCGGATCGACGATGCTGTAGAGCAGGTCGACCACCAGGTTGGCGCCGAGGACGGCGACCGTGATGACCAGGAAGATGCCCTGCATGAGCGCGTAGTCGTTGTTCTCAACAGCCTGCAGGAGCTTGGAGCCGATGCCCGGATAGGAGAAGACCTGCTCGGTGACGACCGAGCCGGCCACCACGAACCCCAGTGAGATGGCGAATCCGGCGATGGAGGGCAGTGCCGCGTTGCGGGCCGCGTACCAGACCATGATGCGCCGGTTGCGCAGTCCTTTGGCGACAGCCGTACGGACGTAGTCCTCCGCCATCGTCGAGACCATCATGTTGCGCATGCCCAGCAGCCAGCCGCCGATCGAGGAGATCACGATTGTCGCGGCGGGGAGGATGCCGTAGTACACGGCCGAGGCGAGGAACTCGCCGCTCCAGCCGGGGGTGAGGTTGACGTCGTAACCACCCAGCAGCGGGAACCAGCCGAGCGCGGAGGAGAAGACGGCGACCAGGACGAGGGCCAGCCAGAAGTACGGCACGGCCGACAGCACCGTGGTCGCGGGCACCAGCGAGTCCAGCCAGGTGCCCCGGCGCCAGCCCACCAGCGCTCCCAGCGTGATGCCGGTCAGCACTGACAGCACGGTCGCCAGGCCGACCAGGACGACGGTCCAGGGCAGCGATGCGGCGATGACCTCGGAAACGGGAGCCGGGAAGGAGCTCACGGATATGCCGAAGTCGCCGCGGGCCATGTTCCTCAGGTAGAGCAGGTACTGGGTGAACAGCGGCTCGCCGGTGTCGGTGCCGAGCATCAGCTCGTAAGCGCGGCGCGCGGCGGGGTCGACTCCGCCGCGCTGCTGCGCCTTGGCCAGCAGGATGGTGACCGGGTCACCGGGCATCATGCGGGGGATGAGGAAGTTCAGGGTCACCGCCGTCCAGAGGGCGACCAGGTAGAAGGCGATCTTGCGCAGGTAGTACAGCATCGGTCACGCGCTCATTTCCCGGTGGGCTTGAGCCGTCGGAAGATCTCCGAGTTATCCGGCGACTGCCAGGCGGCCGGGAAGGCGTAGAGATCTTCCTTGGTCGGCCAGCCGGTGAACTTGGTGGCGTTGTAGACGCTGATCGTGCCCTGGGTGAGCAGCGGGATGTACGGCATGGCCTGTTCGATGCGGGTCTGGATGGTGTCGAACTGCGGCTGCCGTGCGGCGGTGTCCTTCGGGTCGATCTTCTTGAGCGCGGCGATGGCGGCGTCGACCTGGGGATCGGTGAAGCGGCTGACGTTCGTGCCGGCCTGCTTGCCGACCTTCTCGGTGGTGTCGGAGCCGTAGAAGTAGCTGTAGACGTAGAACGGGTCGGCGGCCGGGCCCTGGGAGAGGGAGTCGATGATCAGCTCGTAGTCGCCGCGCCCGCGGGCGTCGGACCATTCGTTGAAGGACAGCTGCTGCGCGGTCACCTTGATGCCGGCCTTCTTGAGCTGCTGGGAAAGCGCGTTGACCGCGGTGATGTAGTCGGTCCAGCCGGAGACGGTCTTGAGGGTCAGCTGCAAGGGCTTGCCGTCCTTGGCGTAGATGCCGTCGGCCCCCTTGGCGTAACCGGCGCCCTCCAGGATCTGCTGGGCCCTGGCCTCGTCGGGCTGCATCGGCGCGACCTTGTTCTGCAGCCGACCGGAGATGAACGCCTGGTCTCGTTCCAGCAGGGCAAGGCTGGGCGAGATCTCGCTGGAGGTGTTCTCGAAAGCCAGCGCGTTGAGCTGGGTCCGGTTGACGGCGTAGTAGATCGCCTGGCGGACGGCGGGGTCGGTCTGCGGTCCCTTGCAACCGAGGTCCGGG